>CAZMPS010000046.1:4837-9982 GCA_964568305.1 uncultured Burkholderiaceae bacterium | reverse complement strand
CGAGCGGCTGGCGTCGCATCATCAACATCAATGGGAAGATGCCCAAGGCGCGCCATGAAATCAATCGTCTGTGCTTCTGTGATGAGCTTGCGCCGCTCACCGACAAGAAGCGAATTGGCAATCTCAGTATGCCAAAGGGACGGCACCACGGTTTCCATTTCGGTTGTTGCTTGTAATACGCGATCTGCGCATTCCGCTTCGGTTGGCTTTTCACGCGCATATATCCACGCCAAGGCCATTGATGCATCAATCACTAAAGTCATCGACGCCCCTCAGCAATCATTTCTTCAATCTCGCGCGCAGTGACACCTTGCACCTTCTTAAAAGCACGCATGGCCGCTACCGCAGCATGCGCGTCGTAATCATTAGCAGTTCCACTTGGAACAAGATCGGCTACAGCTTTTCCTCTAACTGTAATCGTGTAACGCTGCCCAAGTGCAACCGCACGCAGCAGTTCAGACAATTTAGCTTTGGCGTCGAAAGCGCCGATTTCTTTGAACATGGCGATCCAATTTATCTAGTTTATAATCTAGTTTATAATCTAGTTCACTATACGTTAAGTGTAATGCAAAATCTAGTAATTTTGATGAATAAAAGCCTAAAGTTGGCTATGCAAATCTTTACTGCTGCCGTATTAGCTCATACCCGATCTGACAGTTATCAATTTTTATGGTACCGGTGCCTGTCAGATTAAGTCTTGATCTTTACAGTTAGCTATTCTTACTGAACCGACAACCCCATCCCCTGCTCCCATTCCGCCAACATAACCATACCCATTTCCTTGAACGATTCATTACTTTGCAAGTACACCCGCATTTCAACAGCAGCATCGCTCACTCCTTCAGCGACCTCTTTCAGCAACTCTTTCGCGCGTCCTTCGGTGATGTCGCAATGCATACGGGCAAAAGCAATCAGTGATTTTGCTTTTGGCCAACGTTTTGTGCCGGCTAGCGTTAGTGCAAGCGTATCTTTGGGGATGTAAGGCGTGGTGGACACCATGTCGTAGATTGGGGACAGGCGCACGCTGCTTTCGGTGTCGTCGTATAAAACGCCAAAATTTTTAAGATGTGCATCGCCATTTTTGATGGCACATGACAATGCAAGGGCTTTGAAGAAAATTTCTAGATCGACTCGCACATACTCTGGTGAGACGAAATCCTTGATGCGTTTGGTGATGTTTTCGTATGAGCCTGAATATTTATCGGCAGAGGTTTTTCCATTTAGGACGCAAAAATCTTCAAATCCGAGGTAAGTATTATTTTTTATATCGAAGCGCTCTACGACTAGAAAATTACCGTGTTCAGAAAGTTCGACCTTCGGCACATCCAGCTTTGCATGCATTGCAGCACGCATGCAGAAATATTCGTTGGCTGCCAATTGCGGGTGCGTGGCGGCATTCCATGCCTTGACGATATGCGTTGCACCGCGATGCGTGATACGACTTACATCGACATTATCTGCACGAACCATCACCTTGGGTTGAACGCCGGCTATTCCTGAAAAAACAGCATATTGATCAAGCAAAGCATCGAATAAACCATCTGCTCCGTCATGCTTTAGTAAGTTGTTCAGATCATAGGTCGGTACGTCTGTTAGCTCTTCACCCGGTGCAATAAACCTAAGCCTGCCAATTTGCGATTTACCAACAATGCGTAACAGTACAAGATCATCGAAGTCAGGCAATGCTTTACTAAATTGACTGCGCAGACGCTTGCCCAAATCCCCTTCTGGCAAATTCATGTCAAAAACAGGATGTAGTGCTTTGTGGTCAGAAAAATATTGATCCCGCATGACTGGCATGGTTAGCGATACCGCCGCTTGTGAAGGACATTTCTCATCATAAGCAAAGCAAAACTTGCTACGTTCTGCCTCCGATTGAAACAAATCACCAGCCAATTGCCGCCCAACATGTACTTTCAGCATCATCGTTTTCTCTCCTCATTTTCTTGCATCAATTGCTGCAAAGTCGGACGTTTTGTCTTTTCTTGCACAACGAGCGACAAGCCAAGCGCGGTACAGAGCGACAACACTTTGCGGATACCGATTTCAGGAATGGTACCGTTCTCGATCTTAGAAATAGTGGCACGGCTCATGCCGAGTTGTGAGGCAAGGTACGCTTGTGTGAGTTTTTTGCTTTTTCTGGCTTTGCCAATCAATTCGCCGATTTCATCTAGGTACATTGTGCATCCTATACGATACAAATTATTAAATACTGAATTATTTGCATTGTATACGATTCATTTTAAATCTAATTTAGCAGACGATTAAGCGCTGCTATTTTTATTCTTTCATGCAATCATATCGCCCCTTACATAGCGTAAAAAAGGAACAAGTATGAACAAAGTTTATCCCGATGCGGCCGCTGCCTTGGTTGGCATTGTTCAAAGTGGGCAAACGATTGCGGTTGGTGGGTTTGGTTTGTGTGGGATTCCAGAAGCGCTGATTGCGGCTTTGCGGGATTCTGGGGTCAAGGATTTGACGGTGATTTCCAATAATGCGGGTGTCGATGGTTTTGGTTTGGGGCAATTGCTAACTACGCATCAAATTAGGAAAATGATTTCTTCTTATGTGGGTGAAAACAAGGAATTTGAACGTCAATATTTGGCGGGCGAGTTGACGCTTGAATTTACGCCGCAAGGTACGCTGGCGGAGAAGTTACGCGCTGGTGGTGCGGGGATTCCGGCATTTTTTACCAAAACTGGCGTCGGCACGGTTGTGGCTGAGGGTAAAGAAGTACGCGAATTTAATGGTGCGCAGTATGTGATGGAGCATTCTTTAACTGCCGATATTTCTCTGGTGAAGGCATATATGGCGGATAGAGCGGGCAATTTGGTGTATCGAAAAACCGCGCGTAACTTTAATCCGAATGTGGCAATGGCTGGAAAACTCACTATTGTGGAAGTAGAAAAATTGGTGGAAGTTGGTGAAATCGACCCAGACCATGTACACACGCCTGGTATTTATGTGCAAAGAATTGTAGTCAATCCAACACCAGAAAAACGCATCGAACAACGCACCATTTTCGATGGTAATAACTTGGAGAAATAACATGCCCTGGACCCGTGATGAAATGGCGGCGCGCGCTGCGCAAGAGTTGCAAGATGGTTTTTATGTCAATCTGGGCATCGGTTTACCTACGCTGGTGGCGAATCATGTTCCGAAAGATATCGAAGTTTTTCTGCAATCTGAAAATGGTTTGTTGGGCATCGGCCCATTTCCGACTGAAGAGGAAGTCGATCCTGATTTGATTAATGCGGGTAAACAAACGATTACAACATTGCCTGGCGCTGCATTTTTTAGCTCTGCCGATTCTTTTGCCATGATACGTGGCGGAAAAATTAATCTGGCAATTCTAGGCGCAATGCAGGTTTCCGAAAAAGGCGATCTTGCCAATTGGATGATTCCTGGGAAAATGGTGAAAGGTATGGGCGGAGCCATGGATTTGGTCGCTGGCGTGGGACGGGTTGTGGTGTTGATGGAACACGTTGCCAAAGCGACAGATGGATCCTTGTCACATAAGATTTTAGAAAACTGCACCCTGCCTCTAACTGGCGTCAAAGTCGTCAGTAGAATTATTAGCGATTTGGGGGTGATTGATGTCACGCCAGCGGGATTGGTGTTGCGTGAATTGGCGCCCGGGGTGACTGCACAGGCTGTTGTTGAGCTAACGGGGGCTAAGCTGGATGTTAGTCAAATATAAGTGCGCTGCGCGAAATGAACGAGCTGGATTCCCGCTAAAGGCACGCGGGAATGAAGGTAATACGGGAAACACACTAAAAACCGTCATCCCCGAGTGCCTTAATCGGGGATCCAGTACTACACCTCTCGTGCAAAGCACGACTAATCCAATCACATATTCGGATAATTAGGCCCCCCGCCCCCTTCAGGCGCGACCCACACGATGTTTTGCATCGGATCTTTGATATCGCAAGTTTTGCAATGCACGCAATTTTGCGCATTGATTTGCAATTGATCCTTACCCTCTTCTGTTTTGACATATTCATACACACCAGCTGGGCAGTAGCGCGCTTCAGGTCCTGCGTATCGCGCCAGATTCACATTGACTGGCAAGCTAGCATCCCGCAACGTCAAATGAACTGGCTGATCTTCAGCATGGTTCGTATTGGAAAGAAAAACCGACGATAACCGGTCAAAGCTCAATTTTCCGTCTGGTTTGGGATAAGCGATTTGCTGGCATTCTTTAGCTGGTTTCAAATAGGTATGATCGGCTTTCTTATGGTGCAAAGTCCACGGCGCCTTTCCGCCTAAAAGCAGTTGATCAACGCCAACCATCAGCGTGCCTACATACAAACCCTTGCTCATCCATGGTTTGAAATTACGTGCTTTATGCAATTCTTGATACAACCAAGAAGCCTGAAAAGCCTGGGTGTAAGACGTTAACTCATCCTGTTGCCGTTGCTGATTGATGATGGCGTCAAAAGCCGCTTCGGCAACCAACATGCCGCTTTTCATCGCGGCATGACTGCCTTTGATGCGACTGGTATTCATAAAACCCGCATCGCAGCCGATCAATGCACCACCGGGAAAAGTCAGCTTGGGCAAGGATTGCACACCACCGGCAGTAATCGCTCTGGCACCATAGGAAATACGTTTGCCGCCTTCAAAAAAACGTCGAATAGACGGATGTGTTTTGTAGCGCTGGAATTCTTCGTAAGGCGAAAGATAAGGATTTTCATACGCCAATCCCACCACATAGCCGACCATGACCTGGTTATTTTCCATGTGATAAAGAAAAGAACCACCATACGTTTTGCTATCCAGCGGCCAACCAGCTGTATGAACGACCAAACCAGGTTGATGCATTTTGGGATCAATTTCCCATAATTCCTTAATACCAATGGCATAAGTTTGCGGATCTTTATCTTGATTTAGGTTGAATTTCTCCATCAACTGCTTGCCCAACTGTCCACGCGCACCCTCGGCGAACAAGGTGTATTTGGCGTGTAATTCCATGCCTAATTGAAAAGCTGCGCTCGGCATGCCATCACGCCCTACTCCCATATTGCCGGTCGCAACACCTTTGACTGCACCGTTTTCTTGGTACAACACCTCAACAGCCGCAAAACCGGGGAAAATATCAACGCCTAACGCTTCCGCTTGTTGCCCCAACCAGCGCACCACGTT
>CAZMPS010000046.1:0-4827 GCA_964568305.1 uncultured Burkholderiaceae bacterium | reverse complement strand
ATGAAAACATTCCGGCAACATCCAACCCGGCGTTTGATAAGATTTTTTTTCCGTTAAAAACAAAAATCGATCTTCACTAACCGGCGTCATCAACGGCGCCCCCAACTCTTTCCAATTAGGGAAAAGCTCATTCATGGCAATCGGATCCATCACCGCGCCGGATAAAATATGCGCCCCCAGCTCACTGCCCTTTTCCAATACGCAGACTGAAATCTCAGCATTTTTCTCCACCGCCAGCTGTTTTAATTTAATCGCAGCCGACAAGCCAGCCGGCCCACCGCCTACGATGATCACGTCATACTCCATCGTTTCACGCGGGCCGTATTGTTCAAACAAGTTGGAGTGAAGAATTGGGTTTTGATTCATGGTTTGAGTTTTTAGATTATTGATTATTGATGACGTTACTTTGCAGGCGTTTGCAGCACCACATATCCCGCTTCGATTTCAGCATGAAACGCCTGTGGAATACTCGCCCAATCCACAATTTGCACAATGATAGGCAAATTGCTTTCAACAAAAGCCTCATTGACTTGCCACAGCTTTTCTTGCGGAAGGCTCAAATTTTCTGGTTGTCGCACTACTAGATCAAGGTCGCTGGCATCAAAATGATCGCCATTAACGCGACTGCCGTACGCCCACACTTCTGCTTTAGGAAGATATTGATGCAAAATATCCATCACCATTTGCAAGTGACGTGGCAACAGATGCAAAACGCGTTGATTTTCGGGATTTTCTTGCTTGTTTTTATCAGGACACATCGTCTTTTCCTAACTTACTTTCCAAGATATTCGCCAATGTCACAATATCCTGTAAAAAAGCGGGTATCAACACCAACGTTGCATTGGCGAACTGCACGCCGTAATCGTGCGCGGTATTGTTGCGATTATCTCGATAGGCAAACCAGCGCTCTACTGCATCTATATGGATCAAATCATGCATGGCAGCAAGCCGTAAAATTTCTTTGACTGTACTAGCTTCAAGTTTTTTACTGCCGTGGCCGTAGACTTTTAATGCTTTTTTCAGTAATTTAAACGCCGTTTCCTGCGCCAATTCATAACCTTTGACGATGGCATTACGAAAAACTTCTTGATCGATGCTGCCTGACTGTGCGGTTTGATAAAGTGCCAAAGAAGATTCCAGTGTCTGCGCGCAACGTCGCAAATGATCAACATTGAGATACAGCATGATCAGTTTGTCCTTATATTAATTTCTTGTAGAAAATTAAACATTCCCCACCCCATCAGCACCAAATACCTGTTGCTTCAATTTCGACAGCTGATCACGCGCTTGCGCGGCTTGTTCGAATTCCAAGTTTTTAGCGTGGTCATGCATGAGTTTTTCTAAGCGCTTGATTTCTTTACTGATTTGTTTTTCGCTCATAGCCTCGTACTTGGCTTGCTCTTGCGCTAGATGCAGGACTTCTTTTGCTTCTTCTGGGTCGTATACGCCGTCAATCAATTCTTTGATTTTCTTTTGAATACCAGTCGGCGTGATGTTGTTTTCTTGATTAAACAATAACTGCTTAGCACGGCGACGCTCAGTTTCATCAATGGCGCGGCGCATGGAGTCGGTAATTTTATCGCCATACAAAATCGCCATGCCGCGCAAATTACGTGCAGCACGGCCTATGGTTTGGATCAAACTGCGCTCTGAACGTAGAAATCCTTCTTTATCAGCATCCAAAATCGCCACCAATGAGACTTCTGGAATATCCAAACCTTCCCGTAATAAATTGATCCCCACCAAAACATCGAACACACCGAGGCGTAAATCACGCAAGATTTCTACCCGTTCCACCGTATCAATATCGCTATGTAGATAACGCACTTTGATGCCATGGTCGCTTAAATAATCGGTCAATTGTTCTGACATCCGCTTAGTCAGCGTGGTCACCAAAACACGCTCGTTAATGGCGACACGTTGCTTGATTTCAGAAAATAAATCGTCCACTTGCGTCACTGCCGGACGCACCAAAATCACGGGATCCACCAACCCAGTTGGGCGCACCACTTGCTCTACGATTTGATCGGAATGCTCTTTTTCATATACGGCAGGTGTCGCGGAAACAAAAATGGTTTGCCGCATTTTTTGCTCAAACTCATCAAAACGCAGAGGCCGATTATCCAATGCGGATGGCAATCTAAAGCCGTAATCCACCAAATTGGTTTTACGTGCTCGATCACCGTTGTACATGGCACTCAATTGTCCGATCAAGACATGTGATTCGTCTAAAAACATCAGCGCATCAGGTGGCAAATAATCAACCAGCGTTGGTGGCGGCTCTCCGGCCTTGGCACCGCTTAAATGGCGTGAATAGTTTTCGATCCCTTTGGTAAAACCAATTTCCTGCATCATTTCCAAATCAAAACGCGTGCGCTGTTCTATGCGTTGCTCTTCGATTAATTTGTTTTCTTTGCGAAACCATTCCAAACGTTCCCGCAATTCGATTTTGATATTTTCAATCGCATTGAGTACGGTGGCGCGCGGCGTCACGTAATGCGAACCGGGATAAATCGTAAAACGCGGGATTTTTTGCCGCATGCGGCCAGTCAACGGATCGAATAACTGCAGGCTTTCAATCTCATCATCAAACATTTCGATCCGCAGCGCCAATTCGGCATGCTCAGCAGGAAACACATCAATCGTATCACCACGCACGCGAAAGGTTGCGCGGCCAAAATCGACTTCATTGCGGGTATATTGCATTTGCACCAAACGCGCAATCACATCGCGCTGGCTGACTTTATCCTTGGCACGCAAGGTTAAAATCATTTGATGATATTCATTCGGATTACCAATACCGTAAATCGCCGACACCGTGGCAACGATGACCACGTCGTTACGTTCCATCAGCGATTTGGTGCAAGACAGTCGCATTTGTTCAACGTGTTCATTGATCGCAGAATCTTTTTCAATGAACAAATCCCGCTGTGGTACATAAGCCTCAGGCTGGTAGTAATCGTAATAACTGACAAAGTATTCCACTGCATTTTGTGGAAAAAATTCGCGGAACTCGCTATACAACTGCGCCGCTAAAGTTTTATTCGGTGCGAAAACAATCGCACAGCGGCCAGATCTGGCAATCACATTGGCCATGGTGTAAGTTTTGCCAGAACCTGTCACGCCCAACAAAGTTTGATACGACAATCCATCTTCAATTCCTTCCACCAACTTTTCAATCGCTTTGGGCTGATCGCCCGCTGGTGGAAATGGTTGGTGCAACTTAAAAGGAGAATTGGGAAATGTCACCACTTGCGGTGTATTTTGTTGCGGTGCATTTTGATTTGTAACGTCTGCAACGTTCGACAAATCAGCCACGCCAGTCAGACTTTTGTTAACTTTGTTAAAATTACTTGTTTCCTGCTTCATATTCTTTTTAATACTTTTCGGTGCTTTTCTGATACTGCTGAAATATTGCTTTATCAATAATGTATTTTGGCCGTATTTTTAATCCATCAATTTAATATCACCCAACCTTTCATACTATCATGACAAACGCACATCTTCCTGCCTCCTTATTCAGTGCCGTCGATATGGCACCTCGCGATCCGATCTTGGGTATCACCGAAGCATTCAATGCCGACAAAAACCCCAACAAAATCAATCTGGGCGTGGGTGTGTATTCCGATGACCAAGGTAAAGTACCGCTGCTGGAATGCGTACGCAAAGCCGAAGCTGCATTGATGGAAAAAGCCACACCAAGAACATATTTACCCATTGATGGTTTAGCCACATACGATAAAGCCGTACAAGAATTAGTTTTCGGTGCAAATAGTCCGATCATCCAAGAAAAACGCGCCATCACAGCACAAGCCATCGGCGGCACTGGTGCGTTGAAACTCGGTGCGGATTTCTTGCAACGTTTTGCCCCTAACGCACAAGTCTGGATCAGCGATCCAAGCTGGGAAAATCACCGCGCATTGTTCGAATCTGCTGGTTTCGTCGTCAATCAATATCCCTACTACGATGATCGTACACATGGTGTTGATTTCAATGGCATGTTGAATGCCTTGGAGACCATGCCCGCAGGTTCTATCGTGTTGTTACATGCTTGCTGCCACAATCCAACCGGCGCTGACTTAAGTTCAAAACAATGGGACACAGTCATTCAGGTCATCACACAACGTGGGCTCATTCCTTTCCTCGACATGGCTTATCAAGGCTTTGGTGAGGGGATTGAGGCAGATGGACAAGTCGTGCGTCGTTTTGCAGCAGCAGGTGGTCCATTGCTGGTTTCCAATTCCTTTTCAAAATCTTTTTCTTTGTATGGTGAACGTGTCGGTGCATTAAGCATTGTCACCACCAGTGCAGAAGAAGCAGCACGCGTGTTGTCACAATTAAAACGTGTCATCCGCACCAACTATTCCAACCCACCAACACATGGCGGACAAGTCGTTGCCAGCGTGTTGTCTACACCAGCGTTGCGTGCTCTCTGGGAAGAAGAATTAGCCGCGATGCGTGTGCGTATTCGTGAAATGCGCCATGCATTTGTACAAAAATTAAAAGAAAAAGCACCAAGCCATGACTTTGAGTTTGTCAATCAACAATGCGGCATGTTTTCTTATTCCGGTTTAACTAAAGCACAAGTAGAACGCCTCCGGAACGAGTCTTCTATTTATGCTGTCGATACCGGCCGTATTTGCGTTGCAGCGATCAATAGCCGCAATATTGATCATGTGGTTGAAGCCATTACAAAAGTGCTGTAATTTTTGTGTTTTCGCTGTAACAAAATTTTGACAAACAGTAGCAAGATCGTATAGAATGCTTGCTCTTTTCCCTGATAGCTCAGTCGGTAGAGCGACGGACTGTTAATCCGCAGGTCCCTGG
>CAZMPS010000045.1:6709-10125 GCA_964568305.1 uncultured Burkholderiaceae bacterium | reverse complement strand
GGCAAACGACGCGATAAACGATTACACCAATCTGCTTGCGCAGCAGGCGATCCTGGTTTTCCTGCAACACCGCCAGCCAATGCTGAATCTACAGGATACGACGTCAAGCCTACCAAACCGATTAGAGAAAACACAAAACGGCAAAGCAATGATTGCGCATGCCATCTTTGCTTGACAAAGCGTATCAACTCCTTGGTTGATTGGTTTAATTCAATAGCAAGGGAGGAGTTGACAGGTACCTTCGTTGAATGCAACAACATTTTAAATCGCTTTATTTAATTTTATTAATTGCTATTTATAAACCAGCTTCAGCGCGCAATATCGCTGCTTTATCCGTATGCTCCCAAGTAAACTCAGGCTCATCACGACCAAAATGACCATATGCGGCTGTTTTTTGATAAACGGGACGCAACAAATCCAACATTTTTACAATGCCTTTAGGGCGCAAATCAAAATGCTCATGCACCAGCATTGCAATCTTTTCGTCCGAAATCACACCTGTACCTTCGGTGTAAATCGTAATATTAATAGGTTTGGCAACGCCAATCGCGTAACTAATTTGAATTTGACATTGTCTAGCCAAACCAGCTGCGACAATATTTTTGGCAACATAACGTGCCGCATACGCGGCAGAACGATCGACTTTAGTCGGGTCCTTGCCAGAAAACGCTCCGCCACCATGTGGGCAAGCACCACCATAGGTATCCACAATAATTTTACGTCCCGTCAAACCGCAATCACCTTGCGGGCCACCAATCACAAAACGGCCTGTAGGATTGATTAAATAACGAGTTTCTTGCAACCAAGCAGATGGCAACACTGGCTTGATGATTTCTTCGATCACCGCTTCTTCGATCGCCTTGTGCGCCATTTCAGGAGAATGCTGAGTCGATAATACGACTGTATTGACACTGGCTGGTTGTCCATCGACATAACGCAATGTCACTTGTGCTTTCGCATCAGGACGCAACCATGGCAAACGACCGTCTTTGCGCAATTGCGATTGCCGCTCCATCAAACGATGGGAATAATAAATCGCTGCCGGCATCAAATCAGGCGTTTCATCACAGGCATAACCAAACATCAAACCCTGATCACCCGCCCCTTGATCCAGATCAATACCCTTACCTTCATCCACACCTTGTGCAATATCGGGTGATTGTTTGTCATAACAAACCATGACCGCACAACCACGATAATCGATTCCGAAATCGGTGTTGTCATAGCCAATTCGCTTGATCGTGTCACGTGCAATCGAAATGTAGTCCACATTAGCATGGGTTGTAATTTCTCCCGCTAAAACAACCAAACCAGTATTACATAAGGTTTCTGCTGCCACACGTGCATTAGGGTCCTGCGTCAAAATCGCATCTAATACTGCATCAGAAATCTGATCAGCAACCTTGTCTGGATGACCTTCCGAAACCGATTCGGAAGTAAATAAATAATCATTGTGCATGGAAAAATCCTGTAACGAAATAAATGCTAAACGCTCAACACCAAACGCGAATACAGGTCTGTACGGTGAATATGTACGATTCATACATACCATCGATACTGGCGTATTTTTATAATTTGTATAACGCTTGGGAAGTTGTGAATTCAGTCAGCGGATACTACAATTCTACGTTGTGTCATTTCGCAAACCCACTATTTTACGCTTCCTGCAACAATTTAGTGCAACAATGCACAGGATCATCACACATGCTTGCCGCACTTTTTCGTCTTTTCTCAAAGTTACCCTTACCCATACTGCATGCTTTAGGTGTATTGATAGGCTGGCTGGTTTATTACACAGCGCCTTCTTACCGCAAACGACTACGTTCCCATATCCATAATGCCGGATATCCCCACATGCTACGCGCCAGCATTCAAGAGGCTGGTAAAAGCATTTCTGAGCTTCCTTTCGTCTGGTGCGCCCCAGCAGCACGCGTACAACGTAGTATTCAGATTGAAAATTGGGACATGCTACAAACCGCGCTGGATAATCAAGAAGGCAAAGGCGTCATCATCTTAACGCCCCATCTGGGTTGCTTTGAAATCATTGCGCAAGCCATCGCCATGCGCACACCATTGACTGTTTTATACCGAGCACCGCGCAAAAGCGCTTTAAAACCGTTGGTAGAAGATGCGCGCGCACGAAACAATTTATATCTCGCGCCAGCTGATTTGAAAGGGGTGCGCATACTGGCCAAAGCACTCAAAAAAGGCCAACCTATCGGGCTATTGCCTGATCAAGTTCCGCAAGAAGGCGAAGGTGTTTGGGCTCATTTCTTCCATCGACCCGCTTACACCATGACACTGCCTTGTAAACTGCAAAAAATCAGCAACGCCATCATCGTTCTTTCTTATGCCGAGCGCTTACCACGCGGACAAGGTTATGTCGTGCGTTTTGTACCATTTGAAGAGCATCAAGGCAATGCGCTATCCTTGCAACAACAAGTACAAGCGATTAACAACGCGATGGAAAAACTCATCGCACGTTGTCCAGCACAGTATTTTTGGAGTTATAACCGCTACAAAAAACCTGCTCATGCCAAATCGAATGATGTATTGGAGGAGCTATGAGATTCGTACTTATTTTGATGTGGCTGCTGCATTGGTTACCCTTGCCACTGCTAGGGCGTTTAGGTAAAGGCGTAGGCTCGTTTTTATTTCTCGTCCTGTCATCGCGACGTCACATTACCCTCACCAACTTGCGATTATGTTTGCCAGAACGTACGGAAGCTGAGCGAACAATAATAGCGAAACAACATTTCCAAAACTATGCCCGCAGTGTGTTTGAACGTGGCATTTTATGGTGGGCATCCGAAGCACGATTGAAACGTTTGATTGTGGTCGAACCATCAATACCATTCAGTAGCTTTCAATCTCAACCAACAATTTTGCTATGTCCACATTTCGTTTGCCTTGACGTCGCTGGCGTAGCAGTCGCACTAGAAACCAGCGCATGCTCTGTGTACGTGCCGCAAAAGAATCGTCTGTTCGATGAGGCGTTACGCAAAGGTCGATCACGCTTTCATCCCGTCAAAATTTTCACTCGCAACGAGGGTATCAAACCCATTTTGCGCGCCATGCGTGATCATTTGCCTTATTTCATGCTACCTGATATGGATTTTGGGATCAAAGATGCTGAATTTGTCCCATTTTTTGGCATTCCAGCCGCCACGTTGACCGCCACAGCGCGCATCGCTGCTGCTAGCAAGGCACAAGTTATTCCAGTGATTTCGACTTTTTTACCGAACTATCAAGGCTGGAAAGTCACTTTTTATCCTAGTTGGAAAAACTACCCGGGCGAAGACATAATCGCTGCCACACGCCATATGAATGCATTTATTGAAGAACGTGTATTAGAAACCCCAGCAGAATATTTTTGGACACATAAACGTTTCAAAACCCGTCCACCAGGCGTCCCT
>CAZMPS010000045.1:0-6699 GCA_964568305.1 uncultured Burkholderiaceae bacterium | reverse complement strand
CAACGACACCGCATCAGATTTAAGATATTCAGATCGTCAGCATAGACAGCACAACAAATCATCTAGTTTGTTCAGTTTATTTAATATTTAGTTTATTTCGTCCATTTAATCTATTCCAATACATTACGCCAATGAAACTCAAATTCACAAAAATGCATGGCGCAGGCAATGACTTCATTGTGATTGACGCCATTAATCAAAGCGTCAACTTAAGCGCCAAACAATACCAAGCATTGGCCGACCGCCGCTTTGGTATCGGAGCGGACCAAATTTTGATGGTGGAAACATCACGACTGGCAGACGTAGATTTTCGATATCGGATTTTTAATGCTGATGGTAGCGAAGTCGAACAATGCGGCAATGGTGCGCGTGCTTTTGTGAAATTTGTGAGTGAAAAACAATTAAGCAATCAATCCAGCATCAAGGTAGAAACTGCTGCCGGCATCATCATCCTGACGCTGGAAGCAGATGGCAATGTCACGGTCAACATGGGCGCGCCCATATTGGAACCAAGCGCCGTCCCATTCGACAACACAGGCTTACAAGGCCAATCCACTGGCAGCGACACGCTCTGGCCACTCGCCTTACCAGACACAACAACCGTACTCATCTCTGCCGTTTCCATGGGTAATCCACACGCAGTCCAAGTCGTTGCTGATAGCGATTTAGCACCCGTCGCCACCCAAGGCCCCAACATAGAAAATCACCCACGATTCCCCCACCGCGTCAATGCTGGCTTCATGCAAATCGTAAATCCACATCACATCAAACTCCGCGTCTATGAACGCGGTGCTGGCGAAACACTTGCTTGCGGCACAGGAGCATGCGCTGCTGTTGTAGCTGGCATCCGGCGCGGTTTGTTAGTTTCGCCAGTCAAAGTCACCGCACGCGGCGGTGAATTAAAAATTAGCTGGCAAGGAGAAAACCAGGCTGTCTTCATGACCGGCCCGGCTGTTAGTGTGTTTGAAGGGGAAATTGAGGTTTAATCGAGTCCATCCGCTGTTTTAGCGCGACTCATATCTTGAGTCGCGCATAAACCCGATCCTAATGCGGCGAAGATGTCCATACCTCGCCGCATTAATTTAGGTACCAGCAATCAACTTTTATTCATAACAGTTATAGAGGGGAAAGGAGGCGTTCTGGTACAGGTTGGTTGTTTAAAAGCGGTTATCGTACCAGTCACTCCGGTTATATCAACCATATCAAAAAGTGAGAGAGCAGTCCCCGTTACATCATACGCCAGAGCAACTAAACCAAGCCCATATTCCCGCGCAATCCACGCTTTTCCTCTAGGGCCAAAATTTGCATTCAGCGTAGTGACAACATAGCTTGGCACCATCTTGTCAAAATTACTAACAATGTTTGTGGTCAAAGAGTTAAGAGCTAATGTCTTATCAATCATCGCGAATGTGTCCGCTCCTGTTGTCGCTGCTTTCTTCAATGTCCCCAAAAGAGGCGATATAGTCGTCGAGCTCACTCCGAATGTTAGAACATTCATTGCCATTGTGGCAGGCCCCATGATCATGTCAGTCACAGTCGATGCACAGGTTGCAGCACTCGCTGCACAGCCAGCACCGCACGCTTTAGTTCCACTAGGACAATTCTGCCAACACACTGGACCGACCCCCGTAGCATCAGCACCACATTTTTTATAGCAAAGCGAAGCATCCATTTCTTGGTCTGGTTGGCATGTCATTGGGCCACCCACGCCACGGTTATAACTATGCTTGGTACAACCCACCCCAAAATCAGTCATCCCATCTGGGCAGCGCGGTGTGCATACGGTTACCGTACATTTGAATCCTTCCCTGGGAATCTCATAACACATGCCATTTTCTAACTGGCGATTACTCTTACAGCTGTAATGATCACATTTCCAATTCCCTCGGCCGCAATTATCGATCTCAGGCGCTATTCCAATCCCTCTATCGTAATAAGATGGTTTAGTGCATGAAGTTAATGTGGCAGTCCACCCACCAGAACCAGGGCAGTTTTGATAGCATATCGTCGCGCCGTCACTTGAGTAACCTGGGCGACATGCGTCGTAGCATAACCCCCCCTCTTTAGATTTACCTGGCGGACAGTAAGACACCGCCTCCCCAGCACCACGTCCCCAGGAATTTAAATAGCAAAATGGAGTGTTCGCAGAAGCCACGCTATCGTTGATCCATTTTACAACTTTAGCCAAGTCCGTATTATTCAGAAAAGGTGGTTGACACATCCCCAAATTACCTGGTGTACATATGGTGCCATCGGACCATCTCGCACCAGAAAAATCTGCTCCCGTCAGTGTTGCACCAGTCAAATCGACGCCACTGAAATCAACGTTATTAAAAATCGCATTGGTCAGGTTCGCACCGTTGAAACTGGCCCCCGTGATTGTCGCGCCAAGAAAACTGGCTCCAGTTAAATTCGCCCTAGAAAAATCCCCCCTAGAAACATTCGCTTTACCAAAATTTGCCGATGTCAAAGTCGCACCGACAAACTTGGAACGACCACCAGCTTGACTACCACCTGTCATCGAATTCGTAGTCGTCGCCGGATCATTGAATACCACATTCGAAAAATTGGCTTTCGTGAGGTTCGCACCGCTAAAATTTAATAAGGAAAACTTGCCACCAGTAAAATTCGCACCACTAAAATTCGCATTCGTGAAATTTGATCCACTCACAGTAGCATTAGTAAAATTCGCACCACTAAAATTGGCCCCAGTAAAATTTGAGTTTTCTGGAGAAAGTATCTGCATAATCGTTGCACCAGTAAAATTGGTGCCACTGAAATTTGCATTTTGCCCATTAACTTCTAAAAACGTTGCGCCAGAAAAATTTGTACCATGAACATCAAGGCTAGCCGCAGTGCACTGGGAGCCAGCCCACGCAATCTTCCCTGATATCACCGTCGTTACCGAACATGGCGTTGTCACTGCTGCTTGTACGTTACTGACTACACCACTGACACATAACGATGAAAGCAATACAGCTATTGTTTTTTTAAAGTTGGTTTTCATTATCATTTTTGTGTCCTTCAGTTTTGTTGTTTTTAGTGATTTTACTTTTATTTTACTTTTATTTTACTTTTATTTTTATCAAGAAATAGTGACTTTCGCCGGAAACAAATTGCCTAGGAGAATAGAATTCGCTGGCCGCCCTAAATCCCTGTAGTTGTCTAAAAATCCATCGTGCGCGTTTTTTGACAGCGTCTATCACCTCGACATTTGTTTTATCCGCTGCGACATGCACCTCAACACGGCAATCGGGATGTACTTTGATCAACAATTTCTGGCTTGATGAATCACGTACCAAACGATTCAATTGGATAAGTTCGTCTCCATACCTAAACTGGAGCGGTTTCGACTGAATTGGAACAACCATAACAACCATATCCAATCAATTTAGTTAAAACCACGCAATCCAACACGCGTGATTTGAACGATCAGTTCCACCACATTCTTGGCTTGCTCTATCCCTTTACCAATCTCTTTGCACTCTTTGAAAATCATCGGCAAAAGCTTTTTGCGAATATCGGCCTTAATATGTTGAGGATTGATGGAATTTTCAGCCACCGACAAGGCAACGATTTGATCGACTTCAAATGCGAAGTTCACCCATTTCTCTTGAACAGCGGGTGTTTGATCGTATAAAAACACTTCAGGCAGTCGTTTTTTGAAAACGCCGTAATAGGCTTGAGCATGGTGATTACCATGAAAGACATGTGGAATATCATCCAACCTTCGCTCTTTTACTTTCACCTCAAACTCGTGAAACAGCATGTATTGCTTGCGCGGATGTTCAAATAATTTTTCGGCTTCTTGTATCGCTTGTTTTAGCAGTGTAGAAAATGACTCCTGCGCATAAGGATCATCTCTTAAATCCTGCTCAATCATTTTGGTCACTCTGGTTTTGATGATATCGGTTTCATTACGTGTTTTATCATCAGACCATTGATCAGGGTCAAGTTCAGGCTTTTTACCCATTTTGCCAACTTCATACACACCCATTGATTGCTGAATTTCTACGCCAACAACATATTGATCGAGTAATTTCCTCACCGGCTCGGCATAAGCATCGTAATCAACCGCCTCACCTGCATCTTGTTTTGCCAGTTGTCGCAGGCTAGAAAATTGTTTTAGCGTCTCTTTGTAATGTTGCCTGTCATCCTCGGTAAAACTTTTATCTTCATAAAAAGTGGCTGATTGCAGCGCTACTTTTAAACAGGAGGAAAACGCAGCCAGCGCCTCATAAAAATCCTCACGCACCTTGACATTCACATCGACAAATTCATCATCCTGATTGTCCATTTTTGGCACTAGGACTTTTCTCAGTTGCTCAGTGTCGTGTTTATTTTTCACCCCTGCAAAAATCGCCCAAAGATTGTGATAAAGCTGGGGCAACCGTTTGTATTCCGTACGCATTTGGCTATACAAACCAGCAAGATCATTGATGTCGTAACCACTTTGGGTTCTGGATGCCAAATCCTGATACTTCTCGATGGTCGTATCTAACTCGGCCAGAATTCCCCGATAATCAATCAAATAGCCAAACTTTTTATCAGGATGTAAACGGTTCACACGTGCAATTGCCTGAATCAAATTATGTTCTTTGAGTGGCTTATCGATGTATAAAACCGTGTTTTTAGGCTCATCAAACCCTGTGAGCAATTTGTCAACAACAATAATCAGCTTTAATGCATCATCCTTATCAAATCGCTCAATCACGGCTTTTGTGTAGGCCTGCTCGTCCTGATTGCCAACCGTTTCTTTCCACCACTTACTCACTTCAGGCATGGTCGACTCATCAACATCCTGATTACCTTCACGGGTATCAGGCGGACTCATCACCACAGCCGACTCAAACAAGCCGACTTCATCCAAATATTTTTTATATTTAATCGCACTCAGTTTGCTGTCACAAGCTAACTGACCTTTTAAACCAGCCTCAATATGTTGATCAAAATGCGTCGCAATATCCAAAGCGATTAACCGGATGCGATCATCCGCGCTATACACTTGGCCTTTCTTGGCATATTTGCGCTTTAAATCAACTTTTTGTTCTTCGGTTAATTCATCCGTAATACGATCAAACCAACGATCAATCGCACGCTCGTTCACATCCAAGTCAGGAATACGCTCTTCATAGAGCAAAGGCGTCACCGTTTGATCCTCTACCGCCCGCTGCATGGTGTAAGCATGCACAATCGGGCCAAACTTGCTGGTTGTTTTATCATCCTGAAGCAAAGGTGTACCAGTAAAAGCCACGAACGAGGCATTAGGCAATGCCTGACGCATACGAATATGGTTTTCACCGCCTTGGCTGCGATGCCCTTCATCGATCAGCACCACCATGTCAGCGCTATCGTTATAGCAAATTGGCAATTTGGTCGCCGAGTTAAACTTTTGAATTAACGAAAAAACAATCCGCTCATTGCCTTTACCAATTTGTTCAGCCAAGCGAGTGCCAGAGGTTGCCATTGCAGCTGCACGGTCTTTCTTGGTGGCCAACTCGCCACCACTCACAAACGACTGACTCAACTGGCTTTCCAAGTCCACGCGGTCTGTCACCACCAATATGCGGCACTGCTTGAGCGAGTCATGCAATATCAGTGCTCTACTCAAAAACACCATCGTGAATGACTTGCCAGAGCCAGTGGTATGCCAAATCACGCCGCCCTCACGTCCGCCATCTGGGCGTTTCGTATTGATACGTTGTATCAATCTTTTGATACCAAACACCTGCGGATAACGTGCAACGATCTTGCCCACTTTTTTATCAAACAAAGTGTAATAACGCACCATTTCCAACAAACGCACTGGAGAAAGTAAGCTAATCAACACCTGATCTTGCCCAGTGACCGCTAAATCCCCACCAGCAATCAACGTTTGATACCACTGCAAATCACTTTTAGAACGGTGATTAAAAATGAGCTGTATTTCGTGCGGCGCCAGCTTTCTATTTTTCAATGCGAGCATCTCAAGCTCAGTGATTTCTTCCTCTTTCCAACTAGACCAAAACTTGAGCGAAGTACCACAAGTGCCATATTTGCCATCCATACCGTTAATAGAAAGTAACAACTGACTATAGACATACAAATGCGGAATCTCATCATGACGTTGGTTTCGCAATGTCTGCGAAATACCTTCCTCAATAGTCGGCCCTTTGTTGGCATAACTATCCGGGCGCTTGGCTTCAATCACCGCTAATGGAATCCCATTCACAAAACACACAATATCTGGTCGGCGTTTATCCACTCCACCATTGCGAAGAACGCTAAATTCCTCGGTAAAAATAAAGCTATTGTTGTGCGGATTCTGCCAATCAATCAGTGGAATCGTAGGATTAGCTTTCCTACCATCAATAAACTCAGTGACAGAAATCCCATAAAGCAAATGGTGATACATCCGCTCATTGGCATTTAACAAACCCTCATTCAAAGCGGGACTACATATTTCAGAAATAAGCTGATCAATCGCCTTATCAGATAACAAATGCTCTCTGCCAGCAAACACAAAAGTGCGCTTACGCAATTGCATCCTAAGCTCTTCACGCAACACCACCGCATCCAACTTCCCAGCTCTCGCATGCAAAGCCTCTTCAGGCGAAATAAAGCGCCAACCAAGATTGGTGAGCAACGCCAAGGCGGGGATTTTTGCTGTGTATTCTTCTTGAAACTTGGGAGATGACTGCATCACCTACTCCATATAGG
>CAZMPS010000044.1:3844-10158 GCA_964568305.1 uncultured Burkholderiaceae bacterium | reverse complement strand
AATTGCAAATATAACATCAATAGCATGTCCTGACTTTTGGGCATAGTTGTCACTGGAACCTCCCTCAATTCCAGTAAGTCAATGTTTCACAAACAAAAAAAGCCACATTCACTAGAAATTGACATCTCAAGGCTGATTATTTACAAAACAAAAATTGATCGACCAGTCATATAGGAAAATGCTTTTCAAACGCTCAATACCTTTATTCAAAAAAGAAAGTCTTCATCCTTATCATTGGGTTGTATTGGATGCCGACTCTTGTAATACAGCTATTTGCCCCAATTTCCGCTAGCGATGCGTATAGAAGCTATCTCCACAGCAATCATTATTTTCAAGGAATATATGGAACAATTTCACGGCACAACCATTCTCTCCGTACGACGTGGCAAGCAAGTTGCTCTCGGTGGCGATGGTCAGGTAACGCTGGGCAATATCGTTATGAAAGGCACTGCGCGCAAAGTACGCACGCTGTATCACGGCAAAGTGCTGGTTGGTTTTGCTGGTGGCACAGCAGATGCATTCACTTTACTGGAACGCTTCGAGGCTAAACTGGAAAAACACCAAGGCAATCTGATGCGCGCTTCAGTCGAGCTAGCAAAAGATTGGCGTACCGACCGCATCTTGCGTCGTCTGGAAGCCATGTTGCTAGTCGCCGATGCAGACAGCACGTTGATTATCACAGGAAACGGTGATGTGTTGGAGCCAGAAGACGGCATCGGCGCGATTGGTTCAGGTGGCGTTTATGCGCAATCCGCAGCAAAAGCGTTGCAGGAAAATACCGATTTGGCTCCCACTGACGTTGTTAGAAAAGCACTCACGATTGCAGGTGAATTGTGTATTTATACCAATCTGTCTCACATTGTTGAGACTCTGGGATAAATCACCCCATACAACTTACGTACTCACACCTACTCACACGTACTCACATAATCTTTCATATCTCCCTGCACTGTACAAATATCATGAATATGACTCCACAAGAAATTGTTTCCGAATTAGATAAGCATGTGATTGGTCAAGGTCGTGCCAAGCGCGCCGTTGCCATCGCGCTGCGCAATCGCTGGCGCCGGCAGCAAGTGGCGGAACCACTGCGCTACGAAATCACCCCAAAAAACATTTTGATGATAGGTCCCACTGGTGTCGGTAAAACAGAAATCGCACGCCGCCTTGCCAAATTGGCCAACGCGCCTTTTATTAAAGTAGAAGCGACCAAATTTACTGAAGTTGGCTATGTCGGACGCGATGTCGACACCATCATCCGCGACCTAGTAGATATCAGCATCAAACAAACCCGCAGTGATGAAATCAAAAAAGTTAAAGTCCAAGCTGAAGATGCTGCAGAAGATCGCGTATTAGATATTTTGGTACCACCAGCGCGTGATTTTGGTTTTCATGTAGAGGCGACAGAAGAAAGCGCACCAGCAGATAACAACACTCGTCAAACCTTCCGCAAACGTTTGCGTGAAGGCGTATTAAATGACCGTGAAATCGAAATTGAGCTGGCAGAAGCCGGCCCACAAATGGAAATCATGGCGCCTCCTGGCATGGAAGAAATGACGGAACAAATTAAATCCATGTTCTCTGGCATAGGCAATGGTCGCAAAAAAGCGCGCAAAATGAAGATCAAAGATGCAATGAAGATTTTGATCGAAGAAGAAGCGGCCAAGCTCATTAATGAAGATGAGTTAAAACACAAAGCCATCGCCAATGCCGAACAAAACGGCATCGTTT
Organism: uncultured Burkholderiaceae bacterium; assembly: GCA_964568305.1. Classification (GTDB taxonomy): domain Bacteria; phylum Pseudomonadota; class Gammaproteobacteria; order Burkholderiales; family Burkholderiaceae_D; genus JAGKXB01. The sequence goes on along the minus strand of CAZMPS010000044.1, from coordinate 8,427 downwards.
TCCTAGATGAAGTGGACAAAATTGCTTCCCGTTCAGAAATAGGTGGCGCCGACGTTTCCCGCGCTGGCGTACAACGCGATTTGCTGCCATTGGTAGAAGGTACGACCGTCAATACCAAATACGGCATGATCAAAACTGATCATATTTTGTTTATCGCATCTGGCGCATTTCATCTGGCTAAACCATCGGATTTAATTCCTGAATTGCAAGGACGCTTTCCTATCCGTGTGGAATTAGACTCTTTATCGATTGCCGATTTTGAATGCATCTTGACCAATACTGATGCTTGCCTGACTAAACAATATGGTGCCTTGTTAGCAACAGAAAATATCCAAATTATTTTCTCAGATGAGGGCATTACTCGTTTGGCGGAAATTGCGTTCTCAGTCAACGAGCGTACCGAAAATATTGGTGCTCGACGTTTGTACACAGTCATGGAAAAACTGCTGGAAGAATTATCATTCTCCGCCCAAGAAACGACCGAGAATGTTGTCACGATTGATGCAGCTTACGTTGATGAAAAACTCAACACGCTGGCTGTCAATGAAGATTTATCACGCTACGTTTTATAAACAATATCAATTTTTATTATTTAACATGATTACATTACGTCCACTCAATTTACTCAAGCCACGCATCACGGCTAATCTAGCACTCGCATCCATGCTCGCATTCTTGAGTGTTGGTGCTTATGCCGATGCCAGTACTAGCGCTAGTGAAAGCGACACAACCATTCAAATCAAACAACCATGGGTACGCAGCACCGTCCCAGGACAAAAAGTGACTGGCGTGTTCATGCAATTAACTGCTGAAAAAGACAGCAAATTGGTGAGTGTTTCCTCACCCGAAGCAGAGCGGGCTGAAATCCATCAAATGACGATGGATGATCATCATGTAATGAAAATGCGCGCAATGAAGAGCCTGACTTTACCTGCTGGAGAAACCGTAGAACTTAAACCTGGCGGCTATCACATCATGTTATTTGATGTGAAAAAGCAACTTAAAAAGGATGAGGAGATTGATCTCACCCTTAAATTTATCAGCAAAGAAAAGCACAAAACTACTCAAAGTATCACCATTAAAGTCCCTGTGCTAGATGCTGCGCCTACACCTGCATCTGCGGGATCTGGCTCGTAATACGTGGCGTCATATGTAGCTTTGATAAAGGTGCAATGCGCTAGGCTTGTTGCACCCTACTTAACAACCCTTGTTTTACTCAACATCTTGCCAGGCACCGCTGCTGATGCTAGCGTTTTTCAATCTTCTGATTAACAGGCAACGGTAAAGCAATGCGCTTTTGCACACCGTTTTCCATCAATACAACATACGTTGAAGAAATTTCCTGCAAAGTTGTACCAGGTGCGATTTGTTGACCTACGGTAAACGCATTAGCCGGTTTGCTATCCGTGGCCAGAATCGCTACGCTTTTGGCGCCTTTATTCGCAACGACCACACCTTTTAGCTGAAAACTAGAGACCGTTTCAGACGTCCCACTTCCACCAAATAACTCCAGGGCAGCTTGCGTGTTATCCGATGATTGATGATTTTCTTGCACGATCGCAATCGGACGCGCTGATGGTTTGGTGAACTGCAAAGCCCAATACGTCAGCGATACACATAGCAAAATAAAGAATACAAAACTGGCCAGCAGAGGTAACGATAAAGGCGAACGCTTCATTCCATTCTTTCAATGAATTTCATTAATTTCATTAAATTATTCAACGGACTAATTGATTAATTTCGATAATCGGCATCAACACCGCCAATACGATCAACAACACAACGATACCCATCGTCAAAATCAATATTGGCTCCAACAATCCAGCGATGGTCAAGGTACGACGTTCCAAATCCTGTTCTTGCGCACTGGCAGCACGTTCCAGCATAGCGGGCAACTCACCAGTAATTTCACCAGCACGAATCATATGAATCAACATTGGAGGGAAATGCGCATGGGTCGATAAAGCGCGCGCCAAACTCACGCCTTCACGCACACTGCCGCTCGCCTGATCGACCAAATCACGCATAGCAACATTGGAAAGCGTGTCACGGCTAGTCTGTAATGCACGCAAAATCGGCACACCAGAACCCGTCGTAATCGCTAAGGTACTGGCAAAACGTGCCGTATTCAAACTGCGCTCAAACTTGCCGTACAAAGGTGCAATCAATAACCAACTGTGCCAACGATGTTTGATAACCGGATTTTTTAATGCCGACCACCAGACAAAAGATGCTGCAATCAGTAACAACACTAAGGACCATCCCCAATTACGCACAAAACCTGATATCCCCAACATGATCACCGTCAAAAGCGGTAAATTCTGCTTGGTATTGGCAAAAACAGAAACGATTTGTGGCACCACATAGGTCAATAAAAACACCACGATGGCAAACGCCACCACGGTGACAATCGCTGGATAAGTGAACGCCAGCCTGAGTTTTTGCACCAAAGCATTACGTCGCTCGATATAGTCAGCCAAACGCGACAATACGCGCGGCAATTGGCCTATCTGCTCACCGGATCCAACCAGAGCGCGATAAATATCGGAAAAATCTCGTGGATGACGATCCAAAGCATCAGAAAACGAAGAGCCACCCATGATTTCAGAACGAATGGATGCCAGCAAATCGCGTAAATAAGCCCGCTCGGCTTGTTCCTGCAAGGCATTAAACGCATGTTCCAATGGCAAGCCTGCTTCCAGCAAACTCGCCAATTGACGTGTCAACAATGCCAGTTCGTTACTAGAGAGTTTTTCACCAAAACCACGCACTTTACTGTGTCCAGCCACATCCACCTGGCTGGCAATCATCTCCACCGTGATCGGCGTCAACCCTTGTGCCCGCAGCTCTGTACGCGCAGCGCGTGCACTATCGGCATCGACCACGCCTTTTTGTGTATTGCCGACTTTATCAACGGCTTCATAGCGGAAAGCTGACACGATATAACCTACTGTTTATATTTAATCTTTAGTCACACGCAGCAACTCAGCACGCGAAGTCGTGCCATCACGCAACCAGCGCTCGCCATCTTCACGCATGGTCAGCATGCCATCCTGTTGCGCCAAGGCACGGATATCCGCTTCAAACGCACGGTTATGAATGAGGGTGCGAATTGGGTCCGTCACCAGCAGCAATTCATAAATCCCCACCCGCCCGTGATAAGCGGTTGAACCGCACTTGTCACAACCAGCAGCTTGCCAATAAGTGCCATCCTGATCCTGAGTTGAATATTTGCAATGCGTACACAATTTGCGCACCAGACGTTGCGCTATCACTCCCAACAAAGAGGACGACAATAGAAAGGGCTCAATCCCCATATCCAACAAACGTGTGACAGCGGAAGTCGCATCGTTGGTATGCAAGGTCGCCAACACCAAATGACCGGTCAGCGACGCCTGGACAGCAATTTGCGCAGTTTCCAGATCACGGATTTCTCCTATCATGATGACGTCGGGATCTTGCCGCAATATCGCCCGCAAAGCTTTAGCAAAACTCATGTCGATACGCGCATTCACTTGTGTCTGACCAACACCAGCCAAATCGTATTCGATCGGATCTTCTACTGTCAGGATATTGGTGGTGGATGCATTCAAACGCGACAAGGCAGCATACAAAGTTGTCGTCTTGCCGGAACCAGTTGGGCCCGTCACCAGAACAATGCCATGCGGTTGTTTGATCAACTGATCGAATTGCGGCAACATGGTTTCACTCATCCCCAAATGCTGCAAATCCAGCCGCCCAGCTTCCTTATCTAATAAACGTAATACTGCCCGCTCACCATGTCCTGTTGGAAGCGTGGAAACTCGCACATCCACAGGTTTACCACCGATACGCAAAGCGATACGACCATCCTGTGGCAAGCGTTTTTCTGCAATATCCAGCTGTGCCATGATTTTGATACGGGAAATCAAAGAAGCATGAATCGCTTTTTTCGGTTTGATGACGTCACGCAAGCTGCCATCAATGCGAAAACGCACTACGGACGTTTGTTCAAATGGCTCAATATGAATATCCGAAGCACCTTCACGCAGCGCTTGTGTCAACAACGCATTAATCATACGAATGACGGGTGCATCATCGGCTGATTCCAACAAATCCTCGATAGCGGGCACATCTTGCATCAACTTAGTTAAATCGAGGTCAGATTCAAACTCATCCACCATTTGCGCTGCATTACCAGCAGCGTCGGCATAAGCCGTAGCAATCGCTGCTTCCAGCTCAGCATGCGGCACCGGTTTTAATTTAATCCAACTAAAACGACGACTGACCTCAGCGATTGCGGTATGCGCTGTCACATCCGACACCCAAACCTCCACAATCTGCGGCGACGCTTGGTCGCGCTGCGCCAAAATAGAAAAATCGCGGGCAAATGCATACGGTAAAAGACGGGTATCGCTCACAATTGACTCACTTTATTTATTTGCTCGACTCTACCGTCGGTACTGCAACTTTAGTCGGGAGTCCAGTGACTTTTACAGCTTCCGCACCATTTTGTAGTAGACCACCACCCACGGGACGTCCATTGGACAATTGCGGTATCACAGGCGAGCCAGTATCAGGCAACAAGATAGTCGATGCCGTCT
>CAZMPS010000044.1:0-3834 GCA_964568305.1 uncultured Burkholderiaceae bacterium | reverse complement strand
GAATATAGTCGTAACGATCCGCAACCACGCTGGCACTTTGTGCGCTATTCCGTATCACGGTAGGACGCAGAAACACCATCAGATTAGTTTTTTTGCGCTCTCGTTTTTGATACTTAAACAAGTTTCCCAGAACAGGAATATCACCTAAGCCGCGTACTTTTTCTGCATCATCCTGCACGTTATCTTCGATCAAGCCACCCAATACAATAATTTGTCCATCATCGGCTAACACATTGGTTTCAATCGCACGCTTGCTAGTGATGATGCCAGCGGCATTTGAACTGTTTTGTACGCTGGATGTTTCCTGATAAATCGCCAGCTTCACCGTACCGCCCTCAGAAACTTGTGGCCGCACCCGCAATGCCAAACCAACATCCTTGCGTTCTATGGTTTGAAATGGATTGACGCCCGTACTGCTTCCCGAAGCCTGAGTCGTATATTGACCAGTAATGAAAGGGACGTTTTGACCTACGATAATTTTTGCTTCTTCATTATCCAAAGTAATCAGATTAGGAACCGACAGAATATTGGCATTGCTGTCGCTTTCCAAAGCATGCGCTAAAGCCCCTAAAGTTAATTGACCATTAATCTGGCGAAATACCCCCAACGTCAAACCCGCACCGGGATTGGCAGCACTTTGTGCAGTAGCGAGGGAGACAATATTGTTGCCACCAGCAATCGAAGAGGCGTTGAGTGCGCCCACACGATAACTGCTCTCACTATTACCGGACAAACCTAACCATTGAACACCAAATTCAGCCGCTTTGTCGGCTGATACTTCAACGATTAACGATTCAATATAAACCTGTGCACGACGCACATCAAGTTGATCAATCACGCCACGCAAGTTGCGATAAACCGCTTCGTTTGCAGTGATAATCAGCGTATTTGTAGTGGGATCCGCTTGAATAAATCCGGCACTACCACCCGCTATCAATGAAGTTGATGCAGTAGTTGATGGCGTGGATAAAGTCCCAGATAAGGTGCCACTTCCAGTGGTGATATTCCCAATCGATCCGCTCGAAGAGCTGGAAGAAGCAGAACTAGAGGACAAAGACATACCAGAAGTTGCTGAATTAGCCGAGGTATCCGCCGACACCACCGCACGCAAGGTTGCCGCTAATTTAACCGCATCGGCATTTTTCAAATACACAACGTGCACATTCCCAGGATTGGCCGTTGGTTGATCCAACTTTTCAATCAAGGATTTGGCCAAATTAGCACGTGCAGCCGAAGGCGCACGCAAAATTACCGTATTGGTACGAGGGTCAGCCAATACGGTGATGCGCCCCTCTGCACTGCTGACACCCGCTGCAGTGCCAGTAACAGTACTGCCATTCGATTCCAACAACCGATTAACCATAACCGCAATATCGCTAGCAAGCGCGTGGCGAATATTAATGACTTCCATATCCACCATCGCCGGTGCATCTAGCGCAGCGATGATCTTGCCTAGTCGTTTTAAATTATCGGCATAATCAGTAATCACCAAAGTATTGTTACCGGGATTCGCATTGATGGTGTTATTCGCCGCAATCAATGGCCGTAATACAGTCACCAGATTGGTGGCAGATTCGTAATTAATACGAAATACCTGAGTGACGATTTGATCCCCTTTAACACTGGCAGCCGTACCGCCAATTTTAGTTGGACCGGCTTGTAGTTTGGCATCACTTTCCGGTACTACTTTCGCAAATCCATCGCCCATCACCACAGAAAAACCCTGCAAACGCAAGGTCGTCGTCAATAAATCAAACGCCTGCGCCTTGCTCAGAGTTTTCTCGGAAACCAGATTAATCGTGCCTTTGACACGTGGATCAATCACAAAAGTGACATTAATATAATGCCCCACCGCCTTGACCACGGATTCGATATCCGCCCCAACAAAATTCAATGCTGCTTCACTCCCTGCCTGGATCTGAGTTTGAGATGTCGATGCTGCAAAAGCAGACAAAGGCATGCCAACGCAGCAAGATAACAGCAACGTCGCGCTCAAATGACGCCAACTTGAATGGGAGTTTTTTTCTATGATTTTTTTCATCATCTAACGATTGTTTTCTTAAACATGAATTCCATCAGCCGTCGCTCCCGCAGAGACGACGCACCTTAAATTTTATTAAACATTAATTATTAACAACTATTTAAACTCCAGCGCAATCACAGTTTTATCGCCCTCATTACGACGCTGCCCCAACAAATTCATCAAATTCTCCAACGCTGGCTGCAATTGCGCAGCAATTTTTCCAACCTCTGCTTTACCGTGAAACTGCAAATGTCCATTTTGCAATACACCGCTCCCACTTAACAACAAAGGCCCTCGCGTTGTTTGTAATGTTACCTGTGCCTGCTGCCCCCGAAAATCCAAATGCAACTGATAATCTCCCAGCGGTTTGATAGACGATAACCGCGACGACATACCATGCATTTCCAACTTAGACCAGCCTTGCACATCAATTACACGATTTTGACGGGACAAATCTAACTCTCCCCAAGATAATCGCATGACACCACTCGGCGCAATCGTATTTAATGGCGCCCCCAACCCAACCAAGCGCTCCGCTGGTAATTGCATCGTACCCGCACTCAACTGCCAATGCTGCCAATTACCAGTTAAAGAAATCGGTTGTGATAAAGCAGCCTGATTTTCCAATTTCCACGGCACCTGCCCAAAAAACAATAACGGCGACGAATGCAAAGAAAAACGACCAGGTAATAACGGCATCACTGGATCTTTGGCACTCGCTGCTGCTACGATCACAGCAGAGCCATGCCAAATCGAACCTTGTGCTTCACTCAAAGAAAAACGGCCTGCTGTTTGTTCTTCTAATATCAACGCCAACCAGGTTGCGGGAAAAAACAACATCACTGTGCATGTAATACTCACGCACGCTGTCAACAACCAAACAATCGGACGCCGCATGTTATCGACCTTCAAGCTGCGATTGCCGCAAAGTTAATGTTGCATTGACATTCCCGTTACTAACAGCCGTAGAAGAAGCCAACACGTTGGCTTCCATGACAGAAATACGCGCTGTTTTTTGCATTTCATCTAAAGAATTAAGCAAATTAGCAAAAGGAATAGATGACAACTCCACCTTAGCAACATGCCCGCTGACAGCCACACTTTGTGCACTCACACCATGACGCGCCAAACTAGCTTCCAGACTTTCCTTCGTCATAGGTGTGATGGTGAATGTAGTTTGATTGGATAAAGTAGCAGTCTCTTTGGACCAAGATTGTAGCTGCGCAGTCTGTTGACGCAACAACGGCAAATCCTTCTCCAACTGAGCACGTCCCAACCATGCGGGCTTAATCAACAAGGAATAAACCAGCGCGCACAATATCACCGCACACGCAATCAATAGTAATGTGCGCTCTTGCTCCGTACGAGCACGCCAAAAAGTTGACTGTTCCAACTTTTGCAATACATTCATACGCTTATTGGCATGATTTTTTATACGCTCAATCATCACAAACCACTCCGAATTTGCCAATCACCAGAATCCAACTGAGACAAAGATAGTTTGTGTTCAGCCAACGCTACTTTTAATGCTGTCATTGTTGACGCTGACAATGTGCTCTTATTTTTTAACTTAATAATCAAACTACCATCACGATATTCCAACGCAGCAATGCCAACACTTTCGGTACGACTCTGCATCACGCTGCGCCACGCTTGCCCAAAATGGGCAACCAACATCATGAAATCATTTGCATCTGCCTGACCAGCATCTTGCCTGGTCATCAATATTTTCTGTTGCATCTGCGCAAACGGATCAATGATGACTTTCTCACTAGGGTAGCTAACCTTGAATGTTTGCAACATCGTTGCAC
>CAZMPS010000043.1:6387-10512 GCA_964568305.1 uncultured Burkholderiaceae bacterium | reverse complement strand
CGAGGTCGAGCAACTGGCGCAGATCGGCAAGGTCGGCATGGTCGGCGACGGCATCAACGATGCCCCGGCCTTGGCGCGTGCTGACATTGGCTTTGCAATGGGGGCCGCAGGCACCGACACCGCCATCGAGACGGCCGACGTGGCTCTGATGGACGATGACCTGCGCAAGATTCCAACTTTCGTGCGCCTGTCGCGTGCGACAGCTCAAGTGCTGACGCAAAACATCGTGTTGGCGCTCGGCATCAAGGTGGTGTTTCTGGTTCTGACCTTCACCGGCCATGCGACCATGTGGATGGCCGTATTTGCTGACATGGGAGCCAGCTTGCTCGTCGTGGGCAACGGCTTGAGGTTGTTGCGCCGATGAGCTGGAAATTCATTCTCTACGACTGGGGTACTCTGAACCTCACATTGTTTCAAGCCATCAATGCGGGGACGCCAGCCACACTCGATCCGTTTGCGTGGTTCTTCAGCCTCGTTGGCAGCTACTGGACAGCGCCACTGATGCTGCTGAGTCTGTGGTGGTGGTCGAAGTCGGCCACCGATCCAGCGCGCGGCCATGCTGTGCGGCTGCGGCTCGCTGGCTTTGGCATGGCCTTCATGCTGGCTTTGCTCGCCGCCACCGTCTTAAAGCTGTGGCTCGACTTCCCACGCCCACCCGCCGTCCTCGGCGACCTGGTGCGCGTCATCGGTGAGATTGAGCGGCACTACAGCCTGCCCAGCGGGCATGCCACCTATTCGGCGCTGGTTGTCGGCGCGCTCTGGCCCTTGGTGGGACGCCGTGGCCGCATCGGTTTGATGCTGTATGCCGGGTTGGTCGGCTGGTCGCGCATCGCAGCTGGGATGCACTTCCCGGCCGACGTGCTGGCGGGTTGGATCCTAGGATTGAGTTCTACCGTTCTCGCCGGGTGGCTGATTCCACTTGCTGCCCCTGCATGGCAAACGGCGCGCCGCACACCGGCCTTAATCTGGTATGGGGTGGCCGCCTGCGCCGTCATGACCGATCAGCTCTCAAAGCTCGCCATCAGCCGCATGCTTGCTTATGGTGAACAGGTTGAAGTCACAGCGTTTTTCAACTTTGTCCATGTATTGAATCCTGGGGCTGCATTCAGTTTCCTAGCGAGCGCGAGCGGTTGGCAACGCTACTTCTTTATTACCCTGGGCCTGACGGTCTCAGCCTGGCTGGTACACATGCTGCGGCAGCGCCTGAACCGCCTCGAAGCGGTGGGTTATAGCCTGATCCTCGGTGGCGCACTCGGGAACGTCGCGGATCGCGTCTTGCGCGGGCAAGTCGTGGATTTCCTCGACTTCCATTGGCTGCACGCACACTGGCCGGCCTTTAATCTCGCCGATGTGGCCATCACGTCTGGGGCGGTTCTGCTCATTGTGAAAGGGCTGAACCAAAGCAAGACAGTGGACGCAAAGTCAATTGAGAATTATAATCATTCGCAATAATATTATCCGGGAATTTCACATGTTTTATCGAAATCTTGATCGCTGGTTAATGGCAATGCTGCTGGCGACTTTTACATTGATCGGCGGGTCAGCACACGCCGCCGATACCACCGAATCCAAAGCCAAGCAAATTTGGCAGCTCCTGGACTACGTGGCCGTTGATTACGGCGGTGCGATAGCCAATGGCGCGGTACTGAAAACATCGGAATACACCGAAATGCAGGAGTTCGCTACCACGGCCGAGCGTCAGTTGCGCGAACTGCCGGGCCAGACTGGCAAGGACGTCTTGTTGCAACAGGCCGCCGAACTGCGCGGCGCGGTGGCGAATAAAGCCGATCCGGTCACCGTAGCGCGACTGGCACATGCTCTGTCCAGCGCCGTGCAAAAGGCATATCCGTTCCCGGTGGCTCCAGCCACCATGCCGGATTTGGCACGGGGCGCGCAGTTGTTTCAGGCGCATTGCGCGGCATGTCACGGCCCGCAAGGGCGAGGCGACGGGCCCTTGGCTGCGTCCCTGAATCCCAAACCGACCGTGCTGGCCGAGCACCTGCGGGCGCGTGAACGGAGTCTGTTCGCGCTGCATCAGGTCATCAGCAATGGTGTCCAGGGAACCGCGATGCAGGGCTTCGACTCACTGTCGGACGAGGATCGCTGGGCGTTGGCCTTCTTTGTCGGTACGCTATCCTATGCAGAAAGCGACAAGGCGGAAGGGGCCAAGCTCTGGCAAACGAATGCACAGGCTCGTCAGACGGTCGCCAATCTGAATGCACTGACGCAAACCTCTGAGCATGTCTTGGCGGACAGGCTGGATGAACCGTCAGCCAAAGCGCTGACCGCATACCTGCGCGCCAACCCGAGTGCGCTGAACGCAAACAAACCGAAAGGCACCTCGATTGCCAAGGCCAAGCTTGCCGAGAGCGTGGCAGCATTGCAAGGCGGGAATCGTGCGGCCGCAACCAAGCTGGCCTTGTCCGCCTACCTCGATGGCTTCGAACCGGTCGAACCGGCACTCGCCACCCGCAACCGTCCGCTGTTCGAGAAGATCGAAGCCGCGATGGTGTCCTACCGGGCATTGCTGGCCAACGGCACGCCTGCCGACGTGCAGGCCGCACAACAGCAGTTGCAAGGTTTTCTTGATGAGGCAGACAATGTACTCGCACTCTCGGAAAACGATGCTGTGGCGGCCTTCGTTGGGGCGTTAACCATCTTGCTGCGTGAGGGCTTGGAAGCCCTGCTGGTGGTTGTGGCCATGCTGGCCTTTCTCAAGAAGGCCGAGCGCAAGGACGTGGTGGCTTATGTGCATGCTGGCTGGGTGGCCGCACTGGCGGCCGGCGGCGTCACTTGGGTCGTGGCGACCTACTTGGTCGGCGTCAGCGGAGCGAGCCGGGAATTAACGGAAGGCTTCTCGTCGCTCTTCGCTGCTGTGGTACTGCTCGGTGTCGGCATGTGGATGCACCAAAAGAGCGTTGCGGGTCGCTGGCAGGTTTACCTCAAGGAAAAACTGTCCACGGCACTCAACAAACGCACGGCGTGGTTCCTGTTCTCGCTGTCTTTCGTTGCGGTGTACCGCGAGGTGTTCGAGACGGTACTGTTCTATACCGCCCTCTGGACAGAGGGTAATGGCTGGCCACTGCTCGCTGGCTTGGGAACAGGCATGGCGCTTTTGGCGCTGCTTGCAGTCGTATTGCTGCGCACCAGTGCGCGACTGCCGATTGGGCAGTTTTTTGCGGCGAGTTCCTTGCTAGTGGCAGTGCTCGCGGTGATCTTGGCTGGCAAGGGCATTGCAGGGCTGCAAGAGGCCGGACTGTTGCATACCAGTCCGGTTGCAATTCCACGCATTGACCTGCTGGGCATCCATCCGTCATGGGAGACGCTCTTGGCGCAGGTCGCCGTACTGCTCATCGTTGTGGGAGCCTTTACCGTCAATTTGCGTGCGGCGAACCGGGTGACAACTCAGCGAAGCTGATTCAACGCGTTTGCTTAGCGCCGAATCAGTGTCAACTTGAACTATACCCTAACCTGATGTCAGGCGGCCCTGCCTCACCTCGTCAGGATAGAGTCGAAATTTCTATTTCTTGACATCTTCCGTGCAGGGTCATAGAGTTTTCCTGACACATTTTGTTTGGAGGCACTTTGCACGGTCAACGCATCGGCTATATCCGGGTCAGCAGTTTCGACCAAAACCCGGAGCGCCAACTTGAACAGGTCCAAGTGGACAAGCAGTTCACCGACAAGGCATCCGGCAAGGATACCCAGCGGCCGGAACTCGACGCGCTGATGTCCTTCGTCCGCGAGGGCGACACGGTGGTGGTGCACAGCATGGATCGCCTGGCGCGCAATCTGGACGACTTGCGCAGCCTGGTGCAAAAACTGACCAGGCGCGGCATTCGCATCGAATTCGTCAAGGAGTGTCTGACGTTCACCGGCGAGGACTCGCCAATGGCGAACCTGATGTTGTCGGTAATGGGCGCGTTCGCCGAATTCGAGAGAGCGCTGATCCGCGAACGGCAACGAGAAGGCATCGCGCTGGCCAAGCAGCGCGGGGCCTACCGGGGGCGCAAGAAGGCGCTGTCGCCCAAGCAAGAGGTCAATTTGCGGCGCCGGGTTGATGCGGGTGAAAAGAAGGCAACGCTTGCTCGCGAGTTCGGCATCAGCCGTGAGACTCTGTACCAG
>CAZMPS010000043.1:0-6377 GCA_964568305.1 uncultured Burkholderiaceae bacterium | reverse complement strand
ATTGAGCATGCCACGTCGCAGTGTATTGACGCCTGCCGAGCGCACCGGCTTACTTGCTTTTCCCGTCACTGACGATGAATTCGTCCGGCACTACACTTTTTCCGAGTCCGACCTGGCGGCGATCCGCCAGCGTCGTGGCAAGCACAATCGCCTCGGCTTTGCGGTGCAACTGTGTTATCTGCGCTATCCTGGTTTTGCCTTGCCAACCGATGAGGAGCCACCTGCGCCGCTGCTATTGACGGTTGGGCGCCAATTGCGCATTGAGCCGGAGATTTGGCCTCAGTATGCGCAACGGCCGGAGACTCGGCGCGAGCATCTGGCCGAATTGCAGGCGTGGCTAAACCTGTCCCCCTTCACTGTCGCCGACTTTCGGCGTCTCGTTCACCAACTCGCTGAGCTGGCTCAGCAAACCGACCGTGGCGTCGTGATCGCCGAAGCGTTGATAGAGACGTTGAGGCAGCAGCGCATCATCATGCCGGCGCTCGATGTCATCGAGCGGGTGTGCAGCGAAGCACTCACGCGCGGCACGCGCCAGGTGTATGAGGCGATGACATCGCCTCTGGCCGAGCGCCACCTTCGTTCTTTGGACGACTTGTTAACGGTGCGTGAGGGCACCAAGGGCAGCGTGCTGATATGGCTGCGCCAGCCTCCCGGCTCTCCCAGGCCCAAGCACATGCTGGCCCATCTGGATCGCCTGAAAGCCGTTCGAGAACTCTTGCTACCGGACGATCTGGAGCATGCCGTTCATCAAAACCGTCTGTTGAAGCTTGCCCGCGAAGGCGCACAAATGACGGCTCAGCATCTGCGCGACCTGGAGCCAATCCGTCGTTACGCCACCCTGGTGGCGGTCATACTCGATACGCGCGCGACGCTGATCGACGAAATCATCGACCTGCATGACCGATTCATGGCATCGTTGTTCAGCAAGGCCAAACGCAAGCACTCCGACCGATTCCAGCAATCCGGCAAAACAATCAACGACAAGGTGCGGCTGTACTGGCGCATCGGGCGTGTCCTCGTCGATGCAAAGCAATCCGGGAACGATCCCTTCGCCGCCATCGAGGCGATCATCCCGTGGGATGCGTTCGCCGAGAGCGTCACCGAAGCGGAGACACTGGCCCAGCCGGAGAACTTCGATTTTCTGTCCTTGATCGGCGATGGATTTAGCCAGATGCGGCGCTACACGCCGATCTTCCTGGAAGCGCTGAAGATGAAGGCGGCGCCGACGGCGCGCGATCTGCTGGCGGCGATTGAGGTGTTGAAGGAAATGAATGAGCGGCAGTCGCGCAAGGTGCCAGACGACGCGCCCACCTCGTTTGTTCGCAAGCGCTGGGAGACGTTGGTGAGTACACCGGAAGGTCTGGACCGGCGCTTTTACGAGCTGTGCGTATTGTCGGAATTGAAAAATTCTCTGCGGTCGGGCGACATCTGGGTGCAAGGGTCGCGCCAGTTCAAGGATTTCGATGAATACCTCTTGCCGGCGCCTAAATTTACGTTGCAGCGCGATCAAAAGGAACTCGGGATCGCTGTCGAAACCGATTGCGATCTTTTTTTGAAGGCCAGGCTGGCCATGCTGGAATCCGAAGTGGCAACCGTGGAGCGCCTGGCCACCGCCAATGAATTGCCGGACGCCGTTGTCACCGATGCCGGCCGTCTCAAAATTACGCCGTTGAATAACGCCGTACCTGACGAAGCCGATGTCTTGATACAGCAGGCAAACGGCTTGTTGCCGCATCTGAAAATCACGGAACTGTTACTGGAGGTCGATGGCTGGACCGACTTCACACGTCACTTCACGCACCTCAAAAGTGGCGACACGGCCGAAGATCGGCGCCTGTTGCTGACCACCATTCTGGCCGACGCCATCAACCTTGGTCTGACCAAAATGGCGGAATCCTGCCCCGGAACCACCTATGCCAAGCTGACGTGGCTGCAGGCCTGGCACATCCGGGACGAAACCTACTCGGCGGGGCTGGCCGAACTGGTCAACGCGCAACTCCACCAGCCCTTCGCTGCACATTGGGGCGATGGCACCACGTCGTCCTCGGACGGCCAGAACTTCAAGGCCGGTGGCCGGGGCCAGTTCGCCGGACAGGTGAACCTAAAATACGGTCAGGTACCTGGCGTGCAATTCTATACACACATCAACGACCAGTATGCCCCGTTCTATCCCAATGTCATCAATGCCACGGTGCGCGACTCGACCTATGTTCTGGACGGGCTGCTGTATCACGAATCCGACTTGCGGATTGAGGAACACTATACCGACACGGCCGGCTTCACCGACCATGTGTTCGGCCTCATGCACTTGCTGGGGTTTCGTTTCGCCCCGCGCATTCGCGACCTGGCAGACAAGCGCCTGTACATTCACGGCGATACAAAACAATATCCGACGCTCGCCGAGATGATTGGCGGCAACATCAATGTGAAGTATATCCGTGCGCATTGGGACGAAATCCTGCGGCTCGCCGCGTCGATCAAGCAGGGCACGGTAACGGCCTCGCTGATGCTGCGCAAGCTTGGCAGCTACCCGCGTCAAAACGGTCTGGCTGTGGCGCTGCGTGAACTGGGCCGCATCGAGCGCACGCTGTTTACGCTCGACTGGATGCAGAACGTCGAACTGCGCCGCCGTGTGCAGATCGGATTGAACAAGGGCGAGGCCAAGAACGCGTTGGCCCGCGCCGTGTTCCTGAACCGGTTGGGCGAAATGCGAGACCGGAGCTTTGAAAATCAGCGCTACCGCGCGAGCGGTCTCAACCTGGTGGTGGCGGCGATCGTGCTGTGGAATACGGTCTACCTGGAGCGGGCGGTGCAGGCGCTGAGAGATTCAGGGAAGAAGGTGGACGACACGCTACTGACTCACCTGTCGCCGCTGGGCTGGGAGCACATCAATCTGATCGGCGATTACATCTGGCGCCAGAGCAAGGAGGTCGAGCAGGGAAAATTTCGGCCGTTATGGGCACCCGGAAAGTCTTAGCGTACGATTTTTTCCGTTTCGTGAGCTGACCCCGTATTGGGAAATGCATCGATGGCTTCCTTATGCAGTAATCCCCACATCATTGAAGCAAGAAGATGGGTCTGACCAATATGTTCTGGTCAATCGAAAGTACAAGCCAGTCGGTCATATGAGTGATAAATGGGCCGACTATACCAATTTCCAACATGTGGCCATGTACATGAGCCAAGAACATGTGACACAAATTACACGTCCTGGAAGTAGTGAAGGGTATTTTTACAGGGATGGATCGTCTCCCTGGTGCGACCGAGCTAGCGCCCAGGCCTATCTGAAGCATCTTCTATTGCTGCAGGCGGAGTTTTTAAACTGTGCTCATATTGGACTAGAACCACACAGTTAAATAGTCCGATACTTGAATTGTCACATTTTTTGTAGATGCCTCTGAACCATAACTCTAGGTAAGCGAGGAAGCGCCTATAAAACGCATGGTGATAGATGACTGGCCATGCCGAGTTCTCATGGTTCTGCATGGCCAGGCCAGCTGTGTAGGCGTTAATGTGCGCTTATTGCTACCTTCTTTACAGCGGCCCGCTGTGCCAGGAATTTCGTAACGTTGTAGTTACGTGATAGCGCCTTCTTGATTTTGACCGCAGTAACCTCGCCCGAATCCAACAGGGCAGCCATTTGCTCTTCCCACTTGAGTATTCGGTTTTTTTGCAGGAAGCTCAAAATGTCATCAAACTTCATTAGCTCCGTCGGTATCATGCCAGGTTGCATAATAATAAGGTCGCACGCGGTTACTGTGCCGCGCTTGTCGGGAACGTGTTTCACCCCAAGAAGCGCAATCACTTCGGCAAGCAGGTCACTTTCCTGTCGAAGGCGATTTCCCTGAATCGCACTCATGAAAATTTCTTCCACATCGCTGCGGTACGTTCCCCCGATAAGTAAGACGTCCTGGGCATACTTCAGCAGCGTGTCTCCATCGCTGTAATTCGGTGAGTAAATCATGCGCCGGTATCCTTGATCGTATGCACTCTCGATAGATGGTAAGAACGGCAGTTGTTTGATTGCCTCTGGCACGAGCCAGTCTTTTTCGGGAGTGGAACGATCGCGCGGCATGATGCGCGCCGCAGGCCCTGCATGTTCGGTCATGGCCAGCGCAGCCGCCACCATCTCGATACCTGGATGTTCCTCGACAACCTCGGTGCCGAAAATCAGCAACCCGGCGCTGCGTGCGCTGACTGCCTGCTGCAGCAACACGCGTGCCGATGACGGAATGGCGTCGACGGTTGCTATGCTCTGAATCGACACTAAGGAAGGTCGGGGCATTGCAAAAGGTGTACGAATTTGCATGTGACCATCTTCGGTGACTACCCCAAGCAAAGCCATATCTAAATCGTCTTCTGGACGCATGGACTGTCGCACTAGGAGCATAACGTCCTCGCAAATCGCTGCTGGCGTTGGCGTTTCGATCAAAATTGCTACTCGGTGCTCGTAGTTCAATGCATCCAGACACGCAATTTCCAGATGGCTGACACTGTTGTCCCACGATTGCTGGTTCAGTTTGAGTGGGCCGACGACGATCAGGGTGCCACTCGGCACCCTGGACAGTCCGTTGGACCATAGGCCGCTCTCACCCAGATCGATCGCATTCTCCCCGCCGTTCCCAGCTCGTTCGGCGTAGACGAGAGCGCCATCGGTATCTTCTTCGTAGCGCGTCAACAAGGCATCGATGGCATTCTGAGAAGTGGTGACATACACGCCCGGTTTGGGGCCCGCTGGCCATATGTGCGGCGCGCGCGGCGCATACCCGGTGTCAGGAGAACTAAGAGCAGCTAATACAGCTTGGTGAGACAATTCCATCCCAAATTTTTTCTTCAGTCGGTAAGCAAGGCGGCCAGCTGAGGCGAGATCGAGCTCGCATGAGGCGACCCGATCAGGGAAGGCCTGTACCTCTGGCCAACTGCGGAGGCCAGGTAAGGAGGAGACCAGGTCGAGCGCTTGATTATGTCCAAGGGAGTGGCTCGATTGCTCCAGCAAGACGCGAATGCGTCCCGCGAGCAGTTTCAACTGCGGAAGGTCCATTGTTTTCTCCAGGGCGATTTATTCCGGTGCACGCTTTGCGGGCCGCCCATAAAAAAACAAGGATTGTGGGTAATGGTCTGCGGAAACTTCCGTCTTCGTCATGCCCATTGGGCGCGTGCGGCAGGTGACGGTCACCTGTGGCAACTATACACCGTATTGAAGTTTTGGTCGTGCTAGACTTTACGATAGCAATTGCTAGGAGCTCGACATATATCGTTTTTGATGTATAATTTATTCAAGTCGCATACATTTCGTCCCGTATCCCGTCAGCAGAGTGGGCTCTTACCGTGAAATGTAAGCGACTATTTTCATTTCTGGCCTACGATTTTGAGAGGCGACACAGCCATCACAGTAGTAGATTGAGCCTTCCACAGCAGTAACCCTTGCCTAGTCCACCTTTCCTCAAAACTCTCACCCGGTTTGCTTTCTTTCGCATACATACTTGCCACGTTGTTATACATTGAACGGCCAATTTGTTTATTGGGGTGGATCGCAACGATGATGGGAGCCATATTCTTGACCTCGAATGTAACAACCGCTGATCCAGGGTTATCCAAATGACCCTTGAAAATGGCTTTGGGGGACTCCAGCAAGGAATATAGACGCTCAATTGTGCCTTTCGGTATTCCATGCTCGAAAAGCACCTTATCGACCACTTTGCCGAGGATCGCAAGTTGCAGCTGTGGCATTCCCAGATCGAGCAGCACTTGAGGCGTTGGACCAATAGGAAGGATCACTTGATGATTGGTGCGCTGCTTGGCTTCGCCATCATGTGTCATTGATTTGATTAGCAGCTGCAAAGCGACTTTAAAAGTTGGATTTTCCATAGGCGTAACTTTACTTATTATTGTGTGACCACTTTTAGCACGGGCTTTTTCCGGCTCACTCGGTTTGCTTTGGCGATACGGTTAGCTTCCTTAGCTTGGATTTCTTCTTGAGCAAATGGCTGCAGCGCAGTGATCAGGCCCTTGAAATCGTATATATTGGTTTGGTTCCGATCCTTCTCCATGGGGCGCTGAATACGGGTAATAAATTTTGCTTTTTCCATTTCGGCAATGCGGCGGCGAATAGTCGACGCGTCAACTCCGATTATCTCCGCCATCGTTTTCTTTGATGGATAGGGAAGGGTATCCGCCGTCCACCAGTACGTAAGCAACACAAGAAGAATATTGATGTGAATTGGTTCCAGACCCAAAGCTTTTTGACGAGTAATCAGAGTGCTAGGTACGATAGTGTAGCCGGCATCAATGAGTTCATTACCCCATTTTTTACGGCTTTCCTTTTCTTCTGCCAGCTGGGAGGCCCGCTTACATCCCACCATATTTATTATATATTC
>CAZMPS010000042.1:7421-10619 GCA_964568305.1 uncultured Burkholderiaceae bacterium | reverse complement strand
GTTGCCGAAGGATTCGATCGGGCTGTCCATAGAACTGTTGGCATTGAGTATATTGACCCACGACGTTAATCCACCGGTGTCGGGTGGGCGACCGAAGTAGGCCAGGTACGCCTTGAAGGCTAATGTGGATTGGCTGTCGTCCAAGGCGGCCAGGTGGGGTAAGGTGACGCTGGTGTTTTCGCCGTTGTTGTTGGCTAAAGCCGTAGTGACTGCAGATGGAACGTAATTACCAACTTTTTCTTGTATTTGACCAGGAGTGGCGATGCCGTATTCAATGACTCGTTCAAGTAACGTAGCGCATATTTCAAGGGTGGAAACGATAACATGGTCGTTTTGAACAACAAGGTCGGCAAATGAAATTACATTTAACTGAGCCTGGCTTGAAAGACCTTCATAACAACTGCGAATAAGATCCAAATCTACCGTGCCGACATAATCCTTGATAAGTGCTCCATCATGGGTGAGCGTATCGGTGTAATGGGTAAAAGGATCGTTTGCGCCACCATGGAAAAATTTGAGTTCAGCATATTGTTTGATATATGCCTGTGAGGCAACATCACGCTCATCAATAGACAACAAAGTGTAATCTGTCGTGTCTGCTGGGGTACCGTCAGGAATGGCATGGTACAGCTTGTAAGTGACACCATTGCTCAATGTATATTCATTCGTAGTATCTAACTTAAGCAAAAAATTCCTGTCGAATTTAGATAAATCCGTCGTGCCAGGATTCGCGATCTCATCCCGAGCCATCACCACCGATGCTGCTGCAAGCCATCCAAGACCCGTTTTCCATCCGTTATATCCATACTGATCAAGATAATCGGAATATGTTTTCATAAGATTCAATGTAAGTATCAAAAAAGATTATGGGGTGCAAGCTGCCACTTCTATGATGAAGCATCCCGATGGCCAAGATGTGCAATTGGTATAGGCCTGACATTCCAATTTTGCATTGATGTTGCCGCATACAACTAAGGGATTACTACCCGCATTTTTAGATACAGAACTGGCAACAACAGCATTTTTCCCTCTATATTGACAATAAACAGCCAAATTATTGGGATTAAAAGAAATAAAATTTCTACCTAAATCCGTCGGATAGTTATAAGTCGTCATCGGTATCGTACAAACCGGCGAGCTCATTGAAATCGTTCCATTGCTGCAACTAGCCGTCACCGACCCATCATTCCCATTGGTGCTGTACACCCCCACTACCTGACCGCTACTCATCGTTGGACTGGTGCCGGAACAGCTGGCGCTGCTGCCGCTCCACGACAATACTTGGCTGTTGCAATTTGCTGGTGGCAAGGTGCAGGAACCTGATAAGAATGACCAGGATCCATTGCTGCAAGAATAATTGGCAGAACCGCTGCCATAGGTCATGGTGGCACTTTGCGTCGTGCCGGAAGTCGTGCCAGTCAACGTGCCACGGCAACCGGCGCCAAAAGTGACTGATGTCGCGCTGCAACTGGCTGCGGTGCCGCCTGTGCTAGCCGGCGGCGTCCAAATCCCAGCAACACAAGAAATGACTGAGCCGGTATTAGTCCGTGCCTGCATGCCATTCTGTGAGCAGCCATTACCTGCCGTCACGGTACCGTTCAACTGCATCATATTGGCGGTGACATTCCCGGTATTAGAAATACTGCCCCTGTTATCGATACCGTTCATGGTGGTTTGGCCGGTTACACCTAATGTCCCGCCGACGGTGGCATTGCCGCTATTCGTCCACGTGCCAGTGTTGGCGATATTGCCGTTGTTGCTGATACCGTTCATATTGGCTTGGCCGCTCACACCTAATGTCCCGCCGACTGTGGCGTTGCCGTTATTTGTCCACATGCCGGAGTTGGTGATGTTGCCTGTGTTGCCGATACCATTCGTATTGGTTAGGCCGCCTATGGTGGCAGCGCCGGTATTGCTCAATGTGGTGGAACCTAGATTGTTGATATTCGTCACATTCTGCCCCGCCATGTCCCACGCACCGGTTGGCTTCATCGTGCCGTCGCGGCGAGTGAATTGTAGGAGCCCCGTCGAGCCGTAGCCAGAACGCATGCACAAAATACCGGCGATAGGGCTGCCTGATGATGACATGACTGGATTGGTTTCGGTCCAACCGCCATTCAAGCCGGTGATGATTGCCGGACTAGCGGCGTTGCTGTAGCCGCTATTACCGCCCGCGCGGGTGATGGCGGCGCCTAACAAGGGAGTGTCGAGGCGGCCATTGCTGGGATTGGTGATGGCTGTGGTTAGGCAGGTTAAGCCTTTTAAATCAACTCCCGCTAATGAGCCGGCTACCGGGACGGTTTGCACGTTCAGTGTGTAGGTGCCGCCATATAAATTGCTGCTTGAAAAATTAATGAGAAAACCGCTGCTGTTCAATTCGCTGATTGTCGGTGCCAATGGATTGGCAAAGCCATCAATACTCTGACCTGCAGTTAATTTATCAAAATACGTCGTTTGGTAATTGCCTAAGGCAGCGCTTAATGTTGCTAAATTATCGGCTTGCCCAGTGATCACTTCTTCGTTCATGGCGCGGATTTCTTTCCATAAACCGATGGTCGCCATCACCATCGCAACGGTCATGGCGAGCGACAATTGCAGCAATAAAAAACCTGCTGCGATTTTTCTTGGTCTAGGTCTAAAAGGAAGCGAATGCATTCAGTAATACGCAATCAAATAGTGAAGAAACCCGCGGGAACGACATGCATTTTAAGACTTGCCAATATCATAGGTAATGCTGCTGGCGCCTGTTCCACAAGCACTTGCCAAGGTTGCATTGTTGACCACAGCACCATCGTCTTTCACCAGCGTACCTGCCGCTACTGTACCGCTGTTAGCGCTATCAACATAGACGCGGCGCAACATTTTTGCGACGCCTTGCACCACTTCAATACATTCAGCGTGCGGCACGCTTCTGGATACTAAACGAACGATATCATCTGTGGTAGTCAACGTACCCACTGCGACTGTCACACCACCGCCCCATTGATTGGTGGCAGTCGACGTGCCTGATGTTGGGATGGTGACGCGGTTTTCTGGGAATACATTGGAGCGTGCCAGGGTGTCGAGCGTCACGCCGTTGTAGGTGGAACTGTTTTTGGAGTTTTTCTTGATATTCATAATCACGGTTGGTAATTCGCTTAATTCGCTGACTGAATTCAAGCTGGAAAACAATTGTGGTGCGGCGACCAGTCCTAAGCC
>CAZMPS010000042.1:3659-7411 GCA_964568305.1 uncultured Burkholderiaceae bacterium | reverse complement strand
GCCGAATACCACCACTAACACCACGCTGAGCTCAACCAAGCTAAACCCTTTTTGCAAAGTTCTTAGTATTGACGATGACATTACCAATGACATTGACGATTTTTTCATGTTCTTCCCTTTTTATGATTGAAAAATAAATTTTTAACGCGCTTGATACATTTGGTTTTTCTTTTCTACCTGGATTTTGCTAATCGTCATAAACGTGCCGGTAACCATGGTCATCAAAAACACGCCGCAAAAAACGATGAGCACGCCATTTAATCCCTTGGCGGAACGTGTGACCAAAACCGTGGATTTGTCGATTGATTTCAAACCCACTTTGGACAACGCTGCTTGGAAATCCGAGCGCTCACCAAAATCCATCACACGATCAGTTAAACGACGGCCAAAAATCCCGGTGTCAAACGCGTGTCCTGGGTTTTCTGCTTCGGTATATAAACGCTCTTTGATTTGTTCGGCATGCCATTTGATCCACGCATTGCCGTGCTCACTCAAGGTATTCAAGGCTTCGCGCAGGCCGACGTCGTTTTCCATCAACGCCGCCAGCGAGACCAAAAAAAGACTGCCGGTGTAATCGCGATACACCATGTAAGGCGGCAAATAGCGATCGGCCCAGCCACGCACCCTGCCCGTCCAACGTGAAAATGACCAGATCATCAGCGAGACCGCAGCGATGAATACCAACAACATCCACACGCCATAATGTGAAGTAAACGTCGCAATCTGATACACCAACTTACCCAGCGGTGGCCATTTGGCTGGCTCCAGCATTTTGCTCAACAGCGGCACCAACAAATACGAAAACGCCGTCAACATACCGGCAAACGCCAAGAACAAAATCGCCGGCATCGCAAGCGCCCCGACGATAGCACCGGTCATTTTTTTGGATGCCGTAATCGCCAGCGATAAAAAACGTAAGCCCTTGATCAAGCTGTTAGCGGAATCGGAAGAATGCAAAATCATTTGATCCAACTTGGGCACTGTATCGCCAATTGCCGCCACGAACGAACGATCTTCCATCCGCTTGGCCCATAAGTTAAACAAACTGGCCATCACATCCTTACGCTCCTCGGCACGGCTGGCGTCTTTTCTAACAATGCTCAGTGGCTCGGCATCATCCTCCAAGGATTCAGCCAAATCCTCGTAATACTCTTCGCGTGAAAAGCGAAATAAACACTTCGCCACCGCCAGGGATATTTTTTCAGTGAATTCGGTGGAAGTCATTGGTGGTTCCTTTTATTCATCTCCAAAACATCATGCACCTCAAAAGGTGCGAAAGTACGCTCTAAATCCAACGGATCAATCAAACCTTGATGGACTTTGTATAAACCGTGTTCCAACGCGGTTTTGCCATTGCAATCCGGTTCGGTAAAACGAGCCGTGCGAGAACTGCGCCAATAATCTTCTGCTTCACCATCTTTGCCTTCCCGAATCAAACGCCGATATTCGTGGTCGGGAAGAATGACTTCTGCCACTACCGTGCGACCTTTCACACCCTTGTTTTTGCAGCACGCGCAGCCGGTTGGGTTTTTGACGAAGATGGTGGCGATATCCATTTCGAATTTGTCCCGCAGAATAGTCTGTACATTCAACGGCAAATGCTCGGCGGCGGGTAATTTGCAATCGGGACAAAGCAAAGGCACCAATTGTTGAAATACAACTGCCGATAAAAAATCGCGCGCGCTCAGGGTTTGGCGACTCATGCCCATTTCTTCACTGGTCAACCGCTCAACCACGGCGGTTGCGTTGGATGCATGCAGGGAACTCATCACGCCATGGCCGGATTGCACCATGAGTTTTAATAAGGACAAGGACTCTTTATCTCGTACCTCGCCCACCAAAATCATGTCGGGATCGCCGCGCAATACCATGCGCATGGCGGGGATGAAGGGGTTGAAATCGGAAGGGTCGGTAATGCTGCGCTGGAGCGAGATTTGCGATACGCCAAACATTTTGTATTCCGCCGGATCTTCAATCGAATACGCCAAATTCTCTAAACGATTGGGCACCATCATCATCAATGTTTTGAGCAAGGTGGATTTGCCCGCACCAGCAGGGCCAACAACAAAAATCACACCGACCGTATGCCGAACGGCCAAATTCAACAAATGACAATGCGATGGCGCGTAGCCGGATTGCTCTAACGTTTTAACTTCCGCATCGGGATTTTCTTGTAACAAGACCCGGAAAATCACATGCAAGCCACCGGCAATCGGCGTACTTTGCCAGCGCAATTTGTAATCCTGCCCATCGACGCGAAGTGGAATTCGACACGACTGCATGGCTTTGATATTGAACGTCGGTTCGCTGCGCGTGCCCTCTTCCGCCAGATTGGTATACGCCGCACCGACTGCATCCAACATGTCAGAAAACGGCATCCGGTCGATGAACGTGATTTTGCCGTCTAAACGAAACAGTACAGCGCCAGAATTGCTATCCTTTTTGATCACCAAATGCACGTCGGAGGCATTTTGCCGGCAAGCCATGGACAAATATTGTTTGAACAAAACGATGGTGTCCGCCACCTGGCCGACTTTGCGATCAACTTTTAATTTGGCACGCTTTTCTACGCCTAGCGATTTGTCGTGCAGCATCAACAAAACCGAAGGCAATACCAACACGGAATCAATCGCCACGGTGTTCAACGTCACTTGGCGTATTCTTTGCAGCAAGGATAAATGGTCGGCCTGGTTGTAGGCTTGCGGCGTGACAAAGATCACGATGCATCCGGTGCAACTGACCGCAGCAAGATTTTTGCGCACCTGTTCGCCCAGCTCAAACGACTCACCTGGCAGGGTCAAGACTTCTTTGTATTCAGGCAAACGGGCCACGTCGTTGATGATGTCTTGATCAACATGCATATGTGCATGATGGTTTTCTAATTCCGTCATCAGTTGCGCCTGCGCATCGCTACCTGCTTCTTCAGGAAGCAAATTTGAATGGCGTGGCCGCAGCAAGCGGATGAGGAAATGGCGCATTATTTCAACGCTGGTAAAGGTAAAACAAGCGGCACCGCAGAAGACGCCGATAAATCGCCACCGTTTTTGGTGTTGGGATAAGGACTACTGACTTTTGCAGACGTGTTCGACTCAGACGCCAGGTAAATATCTTTGCAACCCACATTTTTGCGCTTGGCAGAAGTGCGGCACATGCGCGCCATTCTGGGCGTCAATTTGTCGATATGCCAACCGCCGATTTCAGTTTTGCCCTGCAATGAAAATGTCACCAGCACGTTATTCAATAAAAAATCCGCTTTGACATCATTTTCAATCCCGTAATGGCCAACGAATACCAGGTCATCCGTACGGACAGGTGCCGGTGCCAGCATGATTTCTTTATTGCGGCCATTCATCCCACTGCCACTTGCTCCTTTACCCTCTATTTCACGTTGCTTAGCTTCCAACTCAGCACGAGCGATTTTTGCTTGCAGCTCGGTGGCTTCTTTTACCGTGAAAATCGATTCTGCCTGTGCCGCAGCAGTAATCATGGCGATGCAAAACACCGCCACCACTTTGGCGACCCAAAGACAATCATTTTTATTATTTTTTAACATAATATTTTCCTTGGCAAACCATCGTAAAAGCGCCTGGGACAAAGTTCACTTCCAACATGTCCAACGTCATATTCTCTGGCAAATCCTGCAACATATCGGCTTGATGAAAAGAGCCACGCGCTTCCCATACACCAGCATTGACGGCATTGTTTAAACGGCTTTCATCCATCGTCGTCGGTACGGCTAATACGTTTTGAGT
>CAZMPS010000042.1:0-3649 GCA_964568305.1 uncultured Burkholderiaceae bacterium | reverse complement strand
GGTTTACGAACAATCGTTGGATACAAACCCGTCACTCTTTGATTTCTATCATCCTGATCAAATTCAAACGTTGCTTGTTTAGGCACACCTTCTGCTTTGATGCCCTTGATTTCTTTGGGCAAAGCAAGCGGCAACGTCGCGCTGATGGTTTTGAGATCTTTTTGATACTGCACATTTTGCAAAGTAGGCAGATTGAACAAGTTAGGCGAGAGTGCTTCTTTGAACGAGTTGAAACTGCCTCCTCGCATAATTTGCCAAGTCACATCACACAGCGCGGGCTGACATTTGATAGAAGACAATGCCCATCCGGCATGAAAAAGCGGTATTCCGCCTATCGTATTCAACAAATGTGGCGCGACTTTGCGTGCCGGATAACCGGCATCTGCCAACATTTTGGGTAGCGATTCCTGATACCACTGATTGGGATCACCGCCTCGTTGTGCGATGGATGAAGAATGTTTGATTTGCTTTTTCCATACGCCATACCCGACGTACAGAGCAAGCAAACTCAACGCCAGAATGAGCACGGCAACAATAGACGAAACAGGCAATTTGGTCGGCTTCAACACTGCTTCTTGCAGAGTTTTGCGCGATGCCACCAACAACTCTTGCAACGACAAATTGCTGGGTGCTTCCAAACCGTCAAATGCCATATTGCCGTATAGCTTAAGCGCCACACCCTGCCTTCCCTGTCTCAAACTCATGAATTGGTTCAACAACTGCTGCACATGATGAGCGCTGCCACAACTGTCGTAGCCCGGCATCGGTACACCATCCAAGATGCCGATAAATACACATGAATCATCGGGAAAACGGTAAATAAACATCGCATTCGGTGTTGGCACAGCACGTGCAAACAACACAGCAGCAGACAAGGTTTTGCCCTTTACGCTTTGTATGTTTTTTGTATTTCTTGTGTTTATTGTATTTTTTGTGCGTTCTTCATCGCCGTCATCTTGATTATTTTTATCCTGATTATTTTTGCTGCCTTTATCTTTGCTGACTTTATCTTTGCTACTTTTATCCTTGTTATTTCCCAGCAAACCAACTATGGCTTTACTGCTTTCATTGCGCTTAAAAACCGTCACAAACTGGGCTTGATTGTCTTTGACCAGCTTGCTCACTTCATGCGCTTGCTTGCCAACCCCAGGCAAGGTGGACCACTGCAAGCCAAATGCCAGCTGCGCTTTGCCGACATGCATGATGTGTGCCTTTGTATGCATGGCTTACACCCCACCCACCACGGTCGGCGTGATAATCAAAATGACCTTGTCGCGCTGCCGCGTGCCGACATACGAGCCCCCCAATCCTATGGTGTCGGTGATGCCGTTTTGATCGTACTTGGCACGTTCCAACTCAAACCCGGTCAGCACCAACGATTGACCGGATTGCAAGGTTGCGACGTTGACTGCCGTCACGCTGGAGATTTCTGGCGTCTGGATACTTTGCAAAGTCGCACCCTGGCCGGTTGAGACGATGCCGATTTTTTGCAACTCAGAAGAATCCACCGATACTTTCAACAAAATAGCGTTGTTATCCAAAATAGTTGGTAACACATTGGCCACAAAACCCGTGGTCAAAATACCTGGCTCCAAACCAGGCAAGCTGGAACTACCACCCGTTGTACTGGAACCTGGCGTGGTACGTGCCAAATAAGAAATTTGGTTAGTAATCGCCAGCGGTGCCGACGTTCGGTTCATCGTCACCGTGCCGACGGATCGATTGGTATTGACGTTGCCGAATTGTTTGAGCAAGCGCACCATCGCCTGTGTACCGGTGAGTTTTTGCGTCACCGAGTTATCACCAACCACTGGCGCCAAAATGGCAGAACCGATACTGCCAGCACCAACCGAAGTCAAAGTGGCGGGCGATGCCATGGAAATGCTCCACTGCGGCACCAAGTTTTCCAATTTTTGGAAAATGACGTTCCAATCCAGTCCCGTTTCATTGTCATCTTTGCGCGATAAGCTGATCAGCTCCATCCGCACAGCAACCTGCCTTCCGCCCAAGCTATTACTACGATCGATGATCTTTTCCACCATATCCACCACGTCAGGCGTATCGGTAATCGTGACTGTGCCTTGCGCTTCTGACACATAAAAGCGATCAGGACGCAAGATGCGAGACAACGTTTCTTTCAGCCCATTCCAAACCGACCAGCTGGAATTGCTGGTGACTTGCCCAGTGGAGGAAAAATTGCTGCCATTGGTACTTCCCGCCTTACCAACGCTGGTATTAAAGGTGGCATCGCCTGGCGCTGCATGGATCACAAAGGTCTTGGTGGTGTAGCGATAAAAGACGATGGACTCTTTTTGGTATTCCCAATAAATCCCTAGCCTGGTAGCAATCAAATTCAGCAAATCAGGAAATGGGCCATAGAAATCCGTAATTTCCACATCCTCCGCCACATTGCTGGAAAAAGTGGCAATTGGCGACCGTGATAAAGGCGTCACCAAAGGCGGCAGTGACTCAGCTTGCCCTGTCGGCCCATTTGGCGCTGGTGCTGTTACGGCAAACACATCCGGTTTGATCCGTACTGGCATGCCATATATTTTGGTAATGCGCTCAGCAATCGTGCGCAGATTGGCGCGCCCTGGGAATCCATAGTTCACTTTTTTTGAAAATAACGCTGGCAACAAATCCTGCTCGCCAAGAGGCAAAGATTGGGCGCCGATGTACGGTCTGCTTTTGATTTTGAGGGTGAAAACCTCATTGACCACGCTTTCGTTCGATAGCGCTTGCTTTTCATCAATCTCTTGCTCCAACAACGCACCGCGCTTCTCCACCGCATTTTTGTGCTCTTCCATGTGAGCACAGCCTGAAAGTAGGCTCACTATGCTGACAATCATCAGCGTGACGGTAGTACTAGAACGCAAACTAAAGCTAAAACTAGAACTAGAAGCCAAGAAACTTTTTTTCATTTTCTGCCCTGTGTTTTTATTTTTTTATTATTTCTTCATCAACTACCGTCGTTCCCGCGGGTTTAGGCGGGAATCCAGCGTCTTTCCTTGTTTACGACTAAAAGCCACTGGATCCCCGACTAAAGCACTCGGGGATGACGGTTTTAAGTTTTTCCGTATTGCCACCGTTCCCACGACCTTTAAGTTTTTCCGTATTAACTATTCTTCGCACTTCTTAATCTCACCACGCCGCAATATGCGCACCACTTTGTTGTCTTCGTACTGACAATTCACCAGCGGATAATCGCTGCCGCGCAGGGAGCGCATTAATTTGTCCACCGCCACTTCAAATGAGCCAGAAAAGGTGGCGTCGAAGGCAACTGGTACTTTGCGTGGTACTTCCCAGGCGATATTCCAGCCAGCCGCTGCAGCCCATCGCTCCAGCACAGCACGTATCGTTCTGTCGTCTTTCCGCACGCTCCATTCTTGGATGCCAGGGGAGGATGAGCGCGTCAATTTGCTTAGCTGCAATGGCTTTTGGAACAACGTGACTGTGATATTTTTCTGATACATATTGGCACTGACGTCCAACCCTACCGCCGTCAATCCTTTACCTAGCGCTTCCAGCCACGGCAATGCGGTGTCGTAGGCAATCATGATTTTGGTATCGATGTCATTGGCAACAGAAATGCCATAGTCACCAGGCACATATTTCACCAGCGCTTGCTGGATGGTGATGGGGATTGAGG
>CAZMPS010000041.1:0-10727 GCA_964568305.1 uncultured Burkholderiaceae bacterium | reverse complement strand
CTGATGTACAACTTGCCGAACGTGGTGCGATGCTGGCAAAAGCAGATTTGCTAACCGATATGGTAGGCGAATTCCCCGAACTACAAGGCATCATGGGCACTTACTACGCCCGTCACGATGGCGAGCATGCAGAAGTCGCGCAAGCGATGTCGGAACACTATCAACCGCGCTTTGCTGGCGATGCCTTGCCATCAACGGCAACCGGAACAACAGTAGCTTTGGCCGATAAATTGGAAACTTTGATCGGTATTTGGGGAATAGG
This sequence comes from uncultured Burkholderiaceae bacterium, assembly GCA_964568305.1. GTDB lineage: Bacteria > Pseudomonadota > Gammaproteobacteria > Burkholderiales > Burkholderiaceae_D > JAGKXB01. Next base: position 10,465 of record CAZMPS010000041.1, on the reverse strand, counting down.
TTTGCAACCAACCGGCGATAAAGATCCGTTTGCGTTGCGTCGTCATGCTTTGGGTGTGTTGCGTATACTGATTGAAAAACAGTTACCGCTATCACTACAGGGTTTGCTACAAGATAGCACACGCTTATTTGAAGGTAATACCCACTTTGCTGATCCTAGCGCCGCGGTTTCGGCATTTATCTTCGATCGACTACGTGGTTATTTGCGTGATCGCGCTTATACCGTGCATGAAATTGAAGCCGTGATTGCGCAAAATCCCGACACCTTAAACAACATGGTCGAGCGCTTGAATGCAGTCCAAGCCTTCGCTGCCTTGCCAGAAGCCGCTTCGCTGGCAGCGGCCAACAAACGAATTACCAATATTCTGAAAAAAACAGATATCACGCTAGGTAAAGTAGACAACACCTTGTTATGTGAAGCAGCCGAACAAGCTTTGCATGCAGCGATGATGCAGGTAAAACCACAAGTGGATAACGCTTTTGCGCAAGGTGACTTCACAGCAATGCTGAAAACACTGGCGCAGTTGCGCGACTCGGTCGATGCGTTTTTCACCGATGTGATGGTGATGGCAGAAGACCCCGCCTTGCGCAACAACCGCATTGCCCTGCTGTCTGAGTTGCACGCCATGATGAATCAAGTTGCCGATATTTCTAAACTGGCAGCTTGATCATGCAGCCAGCAACAAAACTCATCATCTTGGATCGCGACGGCGTCATCAACCATGACTCCGACGCCTTTATCAAATCGCCGGATGAATGGATACCGATTCCAGGCTCGCTGGCGGCGATTGCGCGCTTAAATCAAGCCGGTTATCGCGTAGTGGTGGCCTCTAATCAATCCGGTATTGCGCGCGGCTTTTTCAATATGAGTGTGCTCAATGCCATTCATCAAAAAATGCACGTCGCCGCTCAAGCAGTTGGGGCAGAAATCGATGCCGTGTTTTTTTGCCCGCACGCTGCTCAGGATTGCTGCGACTGCCGCAAACCCAAAGCCGGTATGCTGCATGCCATCGCAGAGCGCTACGAAGTCAACTTGAAAGGTGTGCCCATCGTTGGAGATTCGCTACGCGATTTACAAGCTGGTTTTGTAGTCGGTTGTCGGCCTCATTTGGTGTTGACAGGCAAAGGTCAGAAGACTCAAGCGAATGGTGGCTTGCCACCTGGCACCAAAACGTATCCTGATTTGGCGGCTATCGTGGCGGATTTGCTCAGTCCGATACCATCCAGCAAGTCTTAATAAACCATAGAAATTCACCTTTTTTCGATGATTTTATTTATCCGCTCCTTTTTATTCATGGCATTGACAACCGCAAGCGCCGTCGTCTGGTCTTTTGTTTGCTTTTTGGTGGCGCCTTTGCCGTATACCAAACGCTATTACATCACCTCGCGCTGGAATGTTTTTATCATCTGGATCGCCAAAGTCATTTGCGGCATACGGTATGAAATCAAGGGCCGGGAGAACTTACCAAACACGCCCGCCATCCTGCTTTCAAAACACCAATCGGCCTGGGAAACGATTTTCTTACTCAGCCACATGCCGCGCCCCTTGGTGTACGTGTTTAAGAAAGAATTGATGTACCTACCCTTCTTCGGCTGGGCATTGGCCTTATTGCGCATGATTCCGATCGATCGTAGCAAAGGCAAAGATGCGTTCAAACAAGTCGTCACACAAGGTAAAGAGCGCCTGGCTAGCGGATTGTGGATCATCATGTTTCCAGAAGGCACGCGCACAGCAGTCGGTAAACAAGGGAAATACAAAAGCGGCGGCGCCCGTCTGGCGATAGAAACCCAAACCGCCATCGTTCCCATCGCGCACAATTCTGGCGCCTGCTGGCCTAAAAATTCATTTCTAAAAAAACCTGGCCTAGTGACAATTTCCATCGGCCCGTTGATTTCATCTGAAGATAAAACTTCCGATGAATTAATGCATGAGGTAGAAGGCTGGATAGAAACCGAAATGCGCGTCATTTCACCCGAGGCGTATTTGAAATAACCACATCATGCCCTTCTTTTTCCGCCGGAAAGCACAGCCTCTGCCCATACAAGAAGGTCAACCAACACCACAAGCAGAGCAAACGCAACATATACAACTCGGCGATCACACCATTCGCTACACGCTACGCCGCTCACAACGGCGTTCCATCGGGTTCACCATTAACCATGACGGCTTGCGCGTCACAGCGCCAACATGGGTGAATTTGGTAGAGATTGAGCATGCCATCCGCACCAAGCAAAACTGGATTTTGACAAAACTGGCGGCACGTCAACAATTATCCCAACAACCTCACCAGCAACCTCACCAGCAATCTCACCCACAATTAACGCCACAAACCCCATGGCAAGATGGCGCCACCTTGCCTTATTTGGGAGAAAACTTAACCCTATGCTTGCAAGAATCGGCCTCATCAAAAGTCACTCACATCAACCATGATCCTTACGTCAATACGCTGACTATCTCTCTCCCAGCCAATACCACCGAACAAGAATTAAAAAAGCAACTACAACGCTGGCTACAATCCCAAGCGCAACAATTGTTTGTAGAACGTGTGCAATTTTATGGCGAAAAATTAGGCGCTTTTCCGACCGCACTTGCGCTCTCATCCGCCAACACGCGCTGGGGATCATGCACATCAAAAGGCAAAATACGACTGAACTGGCGTTTGATGCATTTCCCGCTACCGTTGATCGATTATGTCATTGCACACGAACTCGCGCATTTGAAAGAGATGAACCACAGCCCACGTTTTTGGGCCACAGTCGCTTCGATTTTTCCTGATTTTGTACATGCTAGAAACACGCTGCGCCAACAGGCGCAAACGATATTGCCGACGTTTTAAACCTTCATTCCAACAAAGATTGCAGCAAATCCACGGTGCGCGCTGTCGCACCGCGGTGTTGGGCAGCAAACGCGAAAGCACACTCGCCCATCGCGTTGCACTCATCGGTATGTCGCATTAAATAACTGGCTTTCTGCAATAAATGTGCTGCATCCATCACCCGCCATGCAGCTTGCGCAGCGATGGCATCTTCGCTCACACCAGCAAAATTAAAGGTATGTAGCCCAATCAAGACCGGTTTGCCGACCGCACACGCTTCAATTAGATTCTGCCCACCCAAAGGCAACAAACTACCACCGATAAAAGCGATATCGCATGCTGCGTAATAAGCAAACAATTCACCCATGGAATCACCCAACAAAATTCGCACATCCGAATCTAATGCTGATGTCCCTAAAATTGAACGACGTGCCAGTTTGATGTCACGCTGCGCGATCATACGCGCGACCTCATCAAAGCGTTGTGGATGGCGTGGTACGAGAATGAGCAATGCATCGGGGATATCCAAATTAGGCAAGGCATCCAAAATCAGAGCTTCTTCTCCTTCCCTCGTACTAGCACACAGCAATACTGGACGTGATCCTATTTGAGCCCGCAATACCGCTCCTTTTTGCAATAAATCTTGCGGTGGATGTACATCAAATTTGAGATTGCCCGTCACCTGCACATTGAGTGCGCCAAAGGCTTGTAGACGCTCAGCATCGGCCATGGTTTGCGCTGCAACGCATGTGATGCCACGTGCAGCTGGTAACATCAAACTAACTGAACGCTGTGCCTTGGCTAAGGAACGAGCAGACAAACGCGCATTGATTAAAGCAAGCGGGACGTTTTTTGTATTGCATGCTGCGATGACATTTGGCCACACTTCTGTTTCCATCAAAATGCCAATGGATGGTGTGTAATGTGTGATGAAACGTTCTACCAGGTAAGGAATGTCATACGGCAAATACGCTTGTACCAAACGTGTTTCATATTGCACACACAACGCTTTTCCTGCGGCCCGACCAGTTGGTGTCAAGTGCGTCAACACCATGCCATGGTCGGGATAAGCGGCCAATAAAGCATGAATCAAAGGCTCCACCGCCCGTGTTTCTCCCAACGATACCGCATGCAGCCAAATCATTTTTTGCTGCGGCAAATTGGCGTTACCGTAAAAACCCAATCTTTCAAACCAATGCTGCCGATAACCTGGCTCCTTACGACCTCGCCACCAAAGACGCGCTAAGACTAAAGGTAAAGCCAGACACCAAGTCAAGGTATACAGTTTGCGCATTCCATCACCCTGCTTGTGAATATGACAATCTGGCTAACGCAGCACGTACCTCATCCACGCTGGGTGGCATGCAGGCATCGCCCAAATTGATGATGTTGTCAGACCAGTCGCCCTCCGTTTTCCAACGTGGACTATCGCAATACAACTCGATGGTGGGACGATTGTATGCCGCAGCAATATGCGTCAACCCCGTATCCACGCCCACCACTAAAGCAGCATGCCGCGCCAGTGCGACGGCTTCTAACATGGATAAGGCAGGCAATAACTGAACGTTGGACAATTGCGCTGCAAGCTGCTGCGCTTCTTCCTGCTCTTTTTTTGAGCCCCAAGGCAACAGCACCGACATGCCTTGTTGATGCAGGGTTTGACCTATCGCCACCCAATTTTCTGGTTGCCATTTTTTAGCATCACGCGCCGTACCGTGGAAAAAAACCACATAAGGTTGTGATGGTGCAGGTAAACACGCCGGGATATTATCCGGCGCCTGCAAGGCAAAATCGGGTGGCGTATCAATCGAATAGGATAAAGCCATCGCTGCTACTAAACGCCCACGCTGGACAGCATGCGTACGCGCAGCAAGCGGGATGCTGATGTCATGAAAAATGCGTGATAGACCTTCGTAACCCGACCCTTCACTACCATTCGCCATGCCCACTTTTTTACCGCCAGCGACACACCGTGCCCAATGCATGATGAGTCCTGTTTTTAGCAATCCCTGGGTATCAAAAACAAAATCGTACTGTTCACTTTGCAAATTAGTACGAAAGGCGCGGATTTGCGCACGTGTCACGGGCGACAACAAACTCTTACGCCAACGACGCAGGGCAAACGGAATCACCTTGCGGACCAAGGAATTAAGTTTGACTAAATCGACATAGGCCTCTTCCACCACCCAGTCAATTTGCGCTTCTGGATAATGGCGCACGATATCCGCCACCATGGGCATGTTATGGAGTACATCTCCTAGTGAGGAAACGCGAATGATGAGGATCTTCAAATGGTATTTTGCACTTTCCAGACAAAGGTCAATGTAAGAATAGCCGACTTAATACGGCAACACAGCATCCGGCTTGGCGGCAGTAATTACGCGCTTGAAGTCGGCTTGAATACGCGCCAAAGCTGCTTGCGATTCCGCCTCAAACCGCATCACCACCACGGGCGTGGTATTGGAAGCACGCGCCAGGCCGAAACCATCGGGATATTCAACCCGCAAACCGTCGATTCGCACAATTTCTTTAGCATTAGGAAATTGCGCGTCGTTTTGTAATTTCTCGATGAGAGAAAAACTCTCTCCCTCACTCAACATCAACTGCAATTCAGGAGTGCTGATGGATTCTGGCAAGGCATTCAAGGTAGCAGATGGATCGGCAACACGCGTCATTAATTCCAACAAACGCGCACCAGCATATAAACCATCATCAAAGCCATACCAACGGTCTTTGAAAAACAAATGGCCGCTCATTTCTCCACCCAAAGGCGCATTGGTTTCACGCATTTTAGCTTTGACCAGAGAATGTCCGGTTTTCCACATCAATGGCTGACCGCCGCGTTCGGCAATCCAAGGCGCAAGGTGACGCGTGCATTTCACATCATACAAAATAGGTGTAGACGGATTGCGCATTAACACATCTTCCGCAAACAACATCAACTGACGATCTGGATAAATAATCTGACCATCTTTAGTCACCACACCCAAACGATCGCCGTCACCATCAAAAGCCAAACCAATTTCTGCCTCGCTTTGTTGCAAACAACGAATCAAATCTTGCAAGTTTTCTGGGTGGGCCGGATCAGGATGATGATTCGGAAAAGTGCCATCTACCTGGCAAAACAACTCCGTCACTTCACATCCCATAGCACGGTACAAATCACCAGCAAACGCACCGGCAACACCATTGCCACAATCAATAGCAATTTTGATTGGACGTGTCAGTTGTACATCACTGACGATACGGTGCAAATACGCAGCACGAATGTCATGCGTACTGTAACCACCAACATCAACGCTGATATTCAGGCTATCAACTTGTGCTGCGTCATCCTGCGCCAAAATCGCCTGATATAAGGCTTGTATGGTTGCGCCATAAATCGCCTCGCCAGCCAACACCATTTTGAAACCATTGTAGTTAGGTGGATTATGACTACCTGTCACCATGACACCCGAACGTGCATTCAGCACATGCGTCGCAAAATACAACATCGGCGTGGCCACCATGCCCAGATCAATTACATCAACCCCAGCGGCTTGCAAACCTTGTGCCAATGCGGCGGCTAATTCAGGCCCGGATAAACGCCCATCGCGACCGATCACCACTTTGAATTCTCCCTTGGCCCGCACTGCCGCGCCAAATGCCCAACCAATTTTGCGCGCGATGTCCGCATCCAAAGTGGTGCCGACAATGCCGCGAATATCGTAGGCTTTAAAAATCGATGGTGAAAGAGTAGCCATATTGATTCAATCTTTTTTGTGTTTGATTTTTTAAATTAATGTGTTTATTTCACTGACAAGGCATCCAAAGTCAAACCCAACGCCAACGAATCTTTGACCCATTTTGGCTGGCGTCCACGACCAGTCCATTCCAATGTGGCATCAGAAGGATGACGATAGCGCACCTCAACTGCACTCGTTTTAATACGGGTATGACCGGCCAACAAATCTTTCAATGGCATGCCCACACTTTGAGCAATCGCCATGATTTGCTCACGTGCCTTACGTATATCTTCATGCTCGCGCTTTTTGATTTCTTTTTTCAACTGCGCTTGCAAATTGCGCAAATCCTGTAATGACAAACCAGATACATCCATGATTATCCCTTTCTAGAATTTCATTTTTTATCCACAATCATCCAACGTGGCGCCTTAAAGCGAACTATCCGCGCATATAACCAAACGTAGCTACAAATAAATATCAAACAAAACATCATCAACAACCAGGTGTAATGCCAAAACAACGTTGCTGGAATCACCGCCATCAGCGAAAACAACCATAAATAGGGAGAAGTCATCGAGTTACGTCGAATCAGCGCCTGTGCTTCCCGTGGCCCGACTGCCCACTGCACAATACGGCGGAAAATTAAGCTATGCAAATGAATCCCATCCGGCATGCCCGGTGATTTGCCGCGTACAAAAGCACGACGATAGACCGAAAACAAGGTTTCAAATGTCGGATAAATCAGCAACAACACGGCATACCAAGTAGAAACTTGTGGATTACGCATCACCAGCAGCAAAGACAATTCCCCCAGCACAAAACCAATCAAATACGCACCACCATCACCCAGGAAAATCAAACCAGCGGGATAATTCCAGATCAAAAATCCGGCAATCGCGCCCGCCAGCATCAATGCGCTCACCAATATAAAAGAGTCACCGACTTGTAATGCCACATAAGCTAACGATAACAACATACAAATACTGACCACACTAGCTAAGCCATTAAAACCGTCGATGAGATTAATTGCATTAGCAATACCGGCAACGGCCAATACCGTCAATGGCAAAGAGAACCAAATATAATCCAGTGACCAATTCGATGCTATCCAGTCTATGCGCGCAATTTTTCCATTCAATAAAAAATAAGCCAGCGCTGCCGCACACATCGTAAGGATTAATCGCCGCATCGGACTCACATTTTTGGTGTAATCCTCAACCAAACCACCAATAAACGCCACGCTAGAGCACAACAATAACCATAAAACGCTCACCCCTATGGACGGTAAACGCCAAACCGAAACAACAGCACTCAATACCACCGCTAGAAAAATACACAGCCCACCAATACGTGGCACAGCATAGGCATGGACTTTTTGCACACCGTGCAAATCAAAATCCAACGAAGCTTGATGTAACTTTTCGTATTTGATGACAAACAAGGTCAGCAATGCAGAAACAACAAGACTAATGAGAAAGGAAAACATGTTTAATCAATTCATTAATTGAGTTATTTATCAATTGAGTTATTTATTAATTTATTTAATACACGCTGATTAATCTGCTCTCTTTCAACATCCACAAACCAACCCCATTTATTGAAATATTTTATTGCTGAAAGAATGTGAGAAAACAGTAATTCTGAATTGTTATACGACCCTTTAACATATTCATGTATCAACGTCACATGCGGAAAATAAACAGTCCTAGAAATTTTTCCAATGCGGCGTGATAAATCTACATCCTCCAAATACATAAAGAAGCGCTCATCAAAGATACCCACTCGACGCAAAACCGCGCTACGCAACAACATAAAACAACCGGATAAATTTGGTACATCCATAATCTGGTCGTAATGACTGGCATGTAATTCATAACGTGCCAATCGACCACTTTTACGATATTGATTAGGAAAAAAACGGCGCATCAATAAATCAACCGGACTAGGTAATAGCTTGCATAAATACTGCTCTTGTCCATCTGGATAACGTACCCGCGGCATGATCAAACCAATATCAAGCTGAGATTCCATGTAATTCAGCAGAATTTGCAATACGTCTGAAGAAAAATGGATATCTGGGTTCAATATTAAATGGTAAGTAGAACCACGATCAAAAGCATTGCGAATCGCCACATTATGTCCCGCACCAAAACCAGGATTATTGGGTAAATGTATGTAATTTGCTCTAAAAACTTTGGCCACTACAGCCAATCGATCGTCCGGTGAATTGTCTACCAAATACAAATCAATATTTAATTGAGAAGCCACAACACTACGTAATACTTGGGCAATTTGTATCGGTTTGTTTTTATAACTGACAACAGAACAACTCACTCGCATATTAAAAAGCCTTACCAAGACGCCCCATACAACCATGCATACAGGCTCGCAGTAATAAAATAAAGGCCTTAAAACGCTGTTTCGACACAGAAGTCAAAGAATAAAAAATAACGTATTGAGGAATTTTAAATAATGTCATTAAGCGCCAACGCTTATCCATTCTTTTATCAAAAATCAGGTGGCAAGCGTTCCTAACAATGTAGTAATTTCTAACATCATTATGGAGATTGATTTTCCTTTTCGCAAAAGCAATATATTTATCTCCAATACTGTGATACATCCTGGCAGATGGAATCATAAAATGCACATAATCCAAACTTCTTGCACGCAAACACCACTCAATATCAACCCAGTCAATAAACAACTCCTCTTTCATGCCGCCGATTTCTAACAAAGCAGCAACACGAATTAATAACCCTGATGCAATCATATAGTCGACCGGTACTGGCAACGTTTCAACCGTTGAGATTTCAAGTCTTTTAAGACGTAATAAATCGTGACGCAATGCTTTAGAAAGAGCACCTGTTTTTTCATCAATAAAAACTGGACCAACAGACCCCACTTTGATTTGCTTTGCTAACAACCCCATTTCCGCCTGCATTAAATGACGCACCATGCCTTCAGATACAAAGCTGTCTTGGTCAAACAATATAACGTGGCCACAGCCAGCTTGAATGGCTGCTGTAATGCCACAATTTTGCGCTTTTGCTATCCCATAATTAGCATGCAAAGGCTGATAGGTCACATCAAAACCTTGCTCAGAAAACCATACAGGAGATACACAATCAGCATGATCATCCGACGTTGGCGTGTTATCAACGACAATGATTCTTTCAACCTGATTGCGAATACTGGTTAATAAACGCCGCAACAACAATAAATCCGGGTAATACACAACAATAACGGCAGCAACACCAACATTGGCGCTCATCAAAACATCCATATTATTGAGATTAATTGTCATAGCCACACACGTATTTAAATTTTCCAAATCTATATCAAACCTATATTTTTCCTTGTATAGAACAACAAGAGTATTGCATCTATCGATACTCTTATTGTCCATGCAATCGCCGCACCCGGCAAACCAAAAAAATGCAGGGAAAGAAGCAACATCGGCAAATAAACCACAAGTTCAATCAAATGAAATTGTGCAGTTTTCTTGGGATTCGCCGCCGCTTGAATGGCCACAAATGGTGCTTGTGCTATCGCATTGAAAAATATTCCTATGCTCAAGATTGACACAATCATCCATCCTTTTTCAGCAAAATTTGCCCCCAACCAAATCAACAACCCCCAATAAGACAAAGCCGCAACAGCCAGGCAACATGGCAACATCACCATCGCAATAATTTTCAAACTTTTCTTATACAAATTTGCTGCTATGGCTTTATCGACATGAATCAGCGTTGCTAGACGAGGAAATAAAGCCGCAGTCAAAGCACCGGGAAGAATTAACAAACGGATCAAAATCTCGAAAGGTACCGTGTAGTAAGCCACCACACTCGCCCCCAATGTAGCTGCGATAATAAAACGATCCGCTGTCACCATCAGGGGACTGATGATATTAGATACCGTCATCCAG
>CAZMPS010000040.1:0-10761 GCA_964568305.1 uncultured Burkholderiaceae bacterium | reverse complement strand
ATCCAACCGCAGGTTCTTCCAGCGAAGAAGAGGCACAACCGTTTTATGTGAATTCACCATTTGGCATCACTTTGGCGCATAACGGTAATTTGACGAATCTGGAACAACTAAAAGTTGAGATATTCAAAAATGATCGCCGTCATATCAATACTAATTCTGATTCGGAATTGTTATTAAATGTTTTGGCACATGAGATTCAAGAAGCAACAGTTGGCTATTCCTTAGATCCAGATTCTTTGTTCAAAGCGGTAGAAGTATTGCATAAGCGTGTACGCGGTGCGTATGCGGCAGTGGCGCAAATTGCTGGTGTGGGTTTGCTCGCGTTTCGTGATCCATTTGGGATTCGTCCTTTATGCATCGGTGTGAATGAAACGGACAAAGGTCTGGAATATTTAATCGCTAGTGAATCGGTTGCGTTGGAAGGCTTAGGCTTCCGTTTCTTGCGTGATGTAATGCCAGGTGAGGCTATTTTTATTGATAACGATGCGAATTTTTATCATAGACAATGTGCAGAAAATCCAGTCTTGAATCCATGCGCATTTGAGTTCGTTTATTTGGCTCGTCCTGATTCGATCATCGATGGTGCTTCGGTGTATGCAACCCGTTTAAAAATGGGTGAGTATTTGGCAGACAAAGTCAAACGTGAATTTCCCCAGGGTAATATCGATGTGGTGATGCCTATTCCAGATTCTTCTCGCCCAGCCGCGATGGAGTTGGCGAGTAAGTTGAATTTGGATTATCGGGAAGGTTTTGTTAAAAATCGTTATATCGGTCGCACCTTTTTAATGCCCGGTCAGGAAATTCGTAGAAAATCAGTGCGGCAGAAATTAAATGCGATTTCTTCTGAATTTAAGGATAAAACAGTCCTGCTGGTGGACGATTCGATTGTGCGTGGAACAACCAGTCGTGAAATCGTCCAAATGGCGCGTGAGGCAGGCGCTAAGCGCGTTATTTTTGCATCAGCTGCGCCACCTGTCATTTACCCAAATGTGTATGGAATTGACATGCCAACACGCAATGAGTTGATTGCTTATGGCCGCAGCAATGAGCAAATTTGCCGTGAAATTACAGCGGATGCCTTGGTGTATCAAGATGTGGATGCACTTAAACGCTCTATATCTGACGTCAATCCCAATTTGAAAGATTTTGAGGCTTCTTGTTTTGATGGGGTTTATATTACGGGCGATGTTTCGCGTGATTATTTAGATCGTGTTGAGTTTGTTCGCAATCATTCAAAAGCGGAGAATGACAGCATGGTTCGATCTCAATTGCCTTTAAATTTAGGGGTGAATGGCTAGTTTGCAGTAAAACGCCCTAAACAATTCAGGCAATTTGCGCACTGTTGTAAGTAATAAAAAATAAATATGAAAAATTACGGTTTTACGACTTCTATTTTGCATGGCGATAGGCAAAAGCAAATTGAACATGGCTCGTTGCATAAGCCTATTCATAATTCTGTTACTTTTGCTTATCAAAATGCGCGTGAATTGGCCGCTGTATTTCAAGGCAAACAAGCTGGTTATCGGTATGGACGTCAAGGCAATCCAACGGTTTCTGCTTTGGAAGACAAAGTTACAAAAATGGAAGCAGGGCATTCTAGTATTTGTTTTGCAACTGGTATGGCGGCTATTGGAGCAATGTGTCAAGCCTTGTTACGTAAAGGCGATCATGTCGTTTCTTCCTCTTTTTTGTTCGGTAATACCAACAGTTTGTGGCAAACCGTAAGTGGTTTGGGTGTTGATCTTTCTTTTGTGGACGCGACCGATGCAAATCAAGTTGCAGCGGCGTTGACACCAGCAACTCGCATGGTATTTGTAGAGACAATTGCCAACCCGCGTACACAAATTGCCGATCTAGAACGTATTGGTCAATTGTGCCAAGAGAGAGGTATTTTGTACGTGGTCGACAATACGATGACGTCGCCTTATCTTTTTCAGCCAAAATCAGTAGGTGCTAGTTTCGTTGTGAATGCATTGACTAAATCAATAGGTGGTCATGGTAATGCATTGGGCGGTAGTTTGACCGATACGGGTTTATACGACTGGAATAAATTTCCCGGCATTCTCGATACTTACAAACGCAATGCACCACCACAATGGGGTATGGCGCAAGTTCGTGCTAAAGGTTTACGTGATTTTGGTGCCAGTTTGAGTGCAGAAGCGGCACATCATCTTGCTATTGGTAGCGAAACATTGGCATTACGAATGGAGCGTTCATGTGCGAATGCATTGGCACTAGCACAGATGTTGCAAGCTGATGAGCGCGTTGCGGTAGTGCACTATCCTGGTTTGCGATCTCACCCACAACATGAGAGAGCAACGAATTTATTCGGTGCGTACGGTTCTTTATTCAGTTTTGAATTAAAAGAGGGAATAGATTGTTTTGATTATTTGAATCGCTTAAAGTTGGGGATTTCAGCGAGTAATCTTGGTGACAATCGCACGTTGGTGATCCCAGTTGCACATACCATTTTTTATGAAATGGGGGCACAGCGACGCGCTAGCATGGGGATTGCAGACTCTTTAATCAGAGTGTCGGTTGGGATAGAAGATACGGTTGATCTGATGGAGGATTTTAGGCAAGCTTTGGATTGTTAGTTAGGGTGTTAATTAGGTTTCTAATCATGTTTTCTTTTTAATACGAATCAATCTAGTACCGACTAAGCTGTCGTGCAAAAATTGGCGATCTTTGTTGAACATCGCAGTCATTGCCCAAAGCGTGATACCTAATAAAAAAATACCAAAGGTCGCCCAGATCTTCAAACTTAGTGCGCTACTGAGTATCATTGCTGGCAAAAACCACATCCACGCAAGTAAATAGCGCGCAATTGCTTTTCCTAAAGGCAAGCTTTCTGATCCTGGTGAAATAAGTTGAATGTGCCATGTTTTCATCGCCAGGGTTTGGCCTCCCTTGCACCAGAAAAAAACAAAATATCCGCCTAATACTAAAAACAACCATATTTGCAGTACGTGCCGTGACTTTAAAGCATCACTGGAAAACAAGGCTGCACATAAGTAATTGAAGGCAACTGCAGATGAAAGCACGCCAAACACTAACAGGGCTTCATAAGTGAAGCACATGAGGCGACGTTTTAATCCTGCGGTTGACGCAATTTCGATGTTATTTAGTGAAAAAGCCATTTATTTTTCTATCGCTTGCAAGTCTGGCAGAGTAGTAGTTTGTTGGGTAGTTTGTGATGTTGTTTGTGGTATTGTCTGCGGCGTTGTTTGATTTATGTCTGCTTGTTTTAATGTTGTTGGACTTGTTTTTTATTTAATTATTGGTGCTATCGTTTTTTTTTTACTTTGAGAGGCGGTAGGGAGATTGGGTACTTGTTTTTTCCGCACAGCACGTACTGCAAATTTCTTTTTTTGTTCTTCTGATAGTTGTTGATATTGTTGCCATTGGGCAGATTTTTGTGCGTTATCAATTTTATTGGCGCGTGAGAAATTTTCACGTGCTAGTCGACGTTGCTCTGGTGTTAGCTTAGCCCACTCACGCATGCGCTCATGCAGTCGTTGCTGCTCTTCCGGTTTTATGGTTTGAAATTTTTTAGCTATTTCTAACCATTTTGCCTTACGTAATTTTTCAAGTTTATCCCATTCCGGTGCCAATGGAGACAGCGCTAATTGTTGTGCCGGAGTGAGCTCATTCCAAAGAGGTTTTTCTGCTGGTTTGGACACCGTATTTTTTGAAGTTGAAGGAACGACGGAAGAGGGGGGGGTTGTTTTTTGATGATGATCGAGCGCAAAAGAATTGGGCGCTGTAGGATGTGGGGGATTGTTTGCGGCACAAGCCAAGCTGTTTAATACAAACAAGGAACTAACGGCACTTACGTTCAATATGATCCGTGCCAAATTTACTTTCACGCTCACTCCCCTCGACTTGCAAGGTAGACATTAAAACCATGATCTAGGTAAGCGGAAACTGGTAACTCATCAGACAATACTGCGGTGTCTAAATCAGCAGTTTCTTTAATGCGTTGTTGCTGTTCAAAATGGGAAATGCTGATTAAGCCTACAACCAAAATTAGCAAAGGAATCGTTACGCCAATGCTGCGTGCCAAGTAAGAAAACGATTTATTAAAGAAATGATTGGTACCTGTAGCAAATACTTGTTGCAATATAAATAATTTTAACGGTGAGTTTTTTTTCTGACGAGACAAGGCGACATTACGCGCTTTAGCCAAGCGTGCAATCTTAGAAGGTGGCAAATTATCAATGCTTTCATTGAGTGCATGTCGCACTTTGTAGGCGAAATTGAGTTCTGTTGTGTTCATAAATATATTCCCTTGGCTTTTAAGGATTGTGCCAAAGCATTTGTTGCCCTTGAGCAATGCGTTTTTACGCTGCCTTCTGAGCAGCCCATTGCTGCAGCTGTTTCGGCGACATCCATGTCTTCCCAGTAACGCATGAGGAATGCTTCTCGTTGACGAGTTGGCAGTTTTTGCACTTCCTCGTCAATTATATTCAGTACTTGCATACGCTCAAGTTTATCTGCGCTGGATTCTGTGTCCGAGGCCTGATTTTCTTCTTCAGCCCCATAAGATTCTAAAATGTCGAAATTTTCATGCTCTTCATCTGTATTGCCTAAATTTGAAAATAAGCTAACCCAAGTGCTGCGTGTTTTTTCACGCCGAAAATAATCGCGTATGGTGTTTTGTAAGATACGTTGAAATAAAAGAGGTAATTCGGTTGCAGATTTGTCGCCGTATTTTTCGGCCAGCTTAATCATTGCATCTTGAACGACATCCAGCGCAGCTTCGTCTTTGCGAACTGCGTAAACGGCTTGTTTAAATGCACGACGTTCTACGTTGGTAAGAAAGTCAGAAAGTTCTTTGTCAGTGGCCATGCGATATGGTGCAGTATTTGATGGCGCTAAAAGGGTGCCTGTAACATTAACGATGGATCCTGCCAGCAATGGATATTGCGCATGCAAAACTCTCGATTCTAATAGTATTTTTTTATTTTTGGTTAACTTTGAGTCGAATTTGACCGTTAGGAGTTTTTAGATTGATAAAACAAGGTATTTTCGGCAAAATGGCTGCTTTCGCGCTGCAGCATAAGATGTCTGATGGCGTCTTTTTTCAACAGAGCCCCCACATAAAAAACAGCTAAAAATAAGCAGAATTAAGCATAAAACGAAGGAGTTGCGTTTTGCGACCGATTACAAAATCAAATAAATTGGCTGATGTCTGTTATGACATTCGTGGTCCAGTGCTGCAAAAATCCAAGGAAATGGAGGAGCAGGGACACAAAATCATTAAATTAAATATAGGTAATTTGGCCGTATTTGGTTTTGATCCGCCTGATGAAATTGTGCGTGACATGATACTGAACTTGCATCAAGCTGCAGGTTACACTGACTCCAAAGGTTTGTTTGCGCCGCGCAAGGCGATCATGCATTACTCGCAAGCCAAAAATATTACTGGTGTGACTATCGACGATATTTATCTTGGGAATGGTGCATCTGAATTGATCGTCATGGCGATGAACGCCTTGCTAAATACTGGAGATGAGGTGTTGGTACCAGCGCCTGATTATCCATTGTGGACGGCTGCGGTGAGTTTGTCTGGTGGAAAACCTGTTCATTATGTTTGTGACGAGCAATCTGGTTGGTTGCCAGATATTGATGATATTAAGAAGAAAATCACGTTGAATACCAAAGCGATTGTGATTATTAATCCCAATAACCCGACCGGCGCTTTGTATCCTGTTGAAATATTGCAACAAATTATTGAAGTCGCGCGCCAGCATCAGCTGATTGTCTATGCGGATGAAATTTACGATAAGATTTTATACGATGGTGAAACCCACGTTTCGATTGCATCACTGGCAGATGATGTGCTGTGTATTACCCTGAATGGCTTATCTAAAAATTACCGTTCTTGTGGTTATCGTGCTGGTTGGATGGTGGTGTCGGGCGAGAAAAGGCATGCTAGAGATTATATTGAAGGCCTGAATATGTTGGCATCAATGCGTTTGTGTGCCAACACTTTGGGGCAATCTGCTATTCAAACAGCGTTGGGTGGTTATCAAAGTATTGATGATTTGGTGGCACCTGGTGGCCGCTTACGTAAACAACGTGATTTGGCGTATCAATTATTGACAGATATTCCTGGTGTCACGTGCATCAAACCAAAAGCGGCGTTATACATGTTTCCTCGATTGGATCCTAAAATGTATCCGATTGCAGATGATCAGCAATTTGCCTATGAGTTATTGGCTGAAGAAAAGGTCTTGATTGTACAAGGTACGGGATTTAATTGGATTAGTCCTGATCATTTTCGTTTGGTATTTTTACCCAATGCTGATGATTTGACAGAGGCTCTGAGTCGTATTGCACGCTTTTTGGATGGATATCGTAAGCGTCACGCAATTTCAGTTTGATAATCCAGTTTGACAATCGTAGGCAGGTATAACTTGTCCTTACTCATATGTGTTAATTAGGTATTCATCATTTTTTTATCATTTTTGAAATATAGAAAATATTAAGTTTATGAAATCGATCAAAGTAGGTTTGCTAGGCATAGGCACAGTAGGTGCGGGAACATTTCAGGTTTTGCAACGTAACCAAGCAGAAATTATGCGTCGTGCTGGTCGTGGGATTGACATTGCGATGGTTGCTGATTTGGATGTGGCACGTGCACAGCAAATTACTAATGGCCAATGCACGGTCGTGAATGATGCTCGTGAAGTCGTCAATCATCCTGACATTGATATTATCATTGAATTAATTGGCGGTTATGGCATCGCTAAAGAATTGGTGCTGCAAGCGATTGCGAATGGCAAACATGTGGTAACAGCTAACAAAGCTTTGTTAGCTGTGCATGGCAATGAAATTTTCAAAGCCGCACAAGAGAAGGGCGTGATGGTGGCGTTTGAAGCCGCAGTTGCTGGTGGTATTCCTATCATCAAGGCATTGCGTGAAGGTTTGACTGCCAATCGTATTCAATGGATTGCAGGCATTATCAATGGCACCACCAACTTCATCTTGTCGGAAATGCGGGACAAGGGGTTAGATTTTACTACTGCACTCAAAGATGCACAGCGTTTAGGCTATGCCGAGGCCGACCCAACTTTTGATATTGAAGGCATGGATGCAGCGCACAAGGCAACGTTGATGTCAGCAATTGCATTCGGTATTCCGGTGCAATTTGATAAGGCCTACGTGGAAGGCATTCAGCATCTGCAAGCGGTGGATATTCGTTATGCGGAACAATTGGGTTATCGCATCAAGTTGTTAGGGATTACACGACGTGCGTTAGTCAACGGCGTGGAAGGTATCGAATTGCGCGTGCATCCGACGTTGATTCCTGCCAAACGTTTGATTGCGAATGTGGAAGGTGCGATGAATGCTGTGCTGGTACAAGGCGATGCAGTTGGTGCGACTTTGTATTACGGCAAAGGTGCGGGTGCTGAGCCAACAGCATCTGCTGTGATTGCTGATTTGGTCGATATTACGCGCTTGGCGACGGCTGATCCTGAACATCGGGTACCGCATTTAGCATTTCAACCCAATGCCATCAACGATATTCCTGTATTGGCGATATCTGAAATCACTACCAGCTATTATTTGCGCATACAAGTCGCTGATTTGCCTGGTGTGCTGGCTGATATCACTCGCATTTTGGCTGATGCCACGATTTCGATTGATGCGATGTTGCAAAAAGAACCAGCAGAAGGTGAAACTAAAACTGACATCATTATGTTGACGCATCAGACACAGGAAAAAAATGTTATGGCAGCAATTGCCACGATTGAAGCTTTGCCTACAGTGGTCGGAACAGTGACAAAAATACGATTGGAAGAATTAAATTAAATTAATTCAATTTAGTACGATCTGAAATGTTGCAACAAGAAAAGTAATGGTGGTTTGGATGACATGGTTGATATGGGCAGGAGTTCTCGTCATATTGGAAATATTGGCGGGTACTTTTTATTTGCTGATGATAGCGCTAGGCTTTGCGTCGGCCGGGTTGGCGGCATGGTTGGGAGCTAGCAGTACTATGCAATATGTTGTTGCTGTATTGGTTAGTGCATGCGCAATTTATGTCTTACGTCGTAGAAAATATAGCAAAGCAAAAATCAATGTTGCCGGTGATCTGAACGCCAATATGGATATTGGTCGATCCATTACAGTCGATGCATGGAAAATTGACGATGCTGAAAAAAGCACCGCACGTGTCATGTATAAGGGTGTGATGTGGGATGTTGAGTTGGCGCAGGGTTCCACACCAAAGGTTGGCCCTTTTATCATTCGTGCAGTACGTGGCAACTGTTTGGTTGTGTCCAATGAGCGCCGTCGGTTTGAATAATCATTAACGCCTATGCGTTTTCATGATTTGTTGTTGTTCACGTTGCCAATCCCGCTCTTTTTCGGTGTTTCGCTTATCGTGCTGTTTTTTACCCTTGGCTAATCCGATTTCGCATTTGATGCGACCGCGCAAATAATGCAAATTGATCGGTACCAGCGTATAACCTGCGCGCTCAACTTTGCCTATTATTTTGTTGATTTCTGCCGCGTTTAACAATAATTTGCGGGTTCTGGTCGATTCTGGATGTACGTGACTAGAAGCCGATAGCAGTGGGCTGATGTGGGCGCCAAATAGGTATATTTCACCGTTTTTCACGATCACATAAGCTTCTTTCAATTGCGCGCGTCCGGCGCGTATGGCTTTCACTTCCCATCCTTCCAGCACCATGCCCGCTTCGTATCGTTCTTCAATAAAGTAATCGTGAAAAGCTTTTTTGTTATCAACAATGCTCATATGCAATGCCTATGTACTCGGTTAAAATTCGCGCTTTGTATTTTGTCATTCATTCGTTTCTTAATTCGTAGCCAACGGTGTTTGCATGGCAGTCATCCATAAATCCGTATTATTAGAATATAGCGCCGCCCAAATGTTTGCTCTTGTCGACCAGGTTGAGGATTATCCTCAATTTTTACCTTGGTGTGGTGGTGTGCAAGTACAAGAACGCAAAGAAAATAAACTGATTGCCACCATCAGCATCCATTATCACGGCATCAAGCAAAGTTTTACGACTGAAAACAGCAGCATGTCCGATACGTCAATCAATATGATGCTGCTTGATGGACCTTTCAAGCATTTGGATGGTTTGTGGACTTTTAAACCTTTGCGCGCCAATGCTTGCAAAGTTGAGTTCAATTTGAATTATGAGTTTTCCAGCAAAATATTGGAGCAGGTAATTGGGCCAGTATTTAGCATGATCACCAACAGCATGGTGGATTCGTTTTGTAAGCGTGCAGAGTTGATATACAAATAATATATGGATCAAAACCAAGAATCTTTGCAGCCTATGCAGCTTCTGCAAGTACAAATTTGTTATGCCAAGCCCGGCATGCAAATTTTGCATGATATGCAGGTCATACCAGGTACCACAGTGCAGCAGGCGATTGTGCAAAGTGGCATTTTGCAACGCGTGCCAGAAATTGATTTGTCTACTCATAGTGTTGGGATTTACAGCAAACCCAAGACGTTGGATACACCGCTACGCAATCATGATCGGATTGAGATTTATCGTCCTTTGCTCATCGATCCCAAAGAGTCTCGCCGTAGACGTGCGGATATTAAAAAGATTAAAAATATCAAAAATAAGCAATCCTCATCGTCACCATCCAAATAAGTAAATAAAAGTCGTTCAATATTTAACCATGACGCCAAGTTATCAACGTTGGGTTCTTGCATCTCGTCCACAGAATACAGTGACGGCTGACAATTTTCGCTTAGAAAATCTGCCCATTCCCACCATAAAAGAAGGCGAAGTCTTGGTCCGCAATCACTATGTTTCGCTCGATCCTTACATGCGAGCGCGTATGGATGATGTGAAAAGCTATGCCGCGGCGCAAGTATTGGGCGAAACCATGATCGCTGGTACGGTTGGTGTGGTGCTGGAATCCAAAAATCCTGAATACGCTGTCGGCGATACGGTTCTTGCGCATTTGGGATGGGCGGAAATAGGCGTCTCGGATGGCCGTTTGATGCGCAAAATTGATGTCAGCAAAATTCCCATGTCAGCCTATTTGGGCGCGCTGGGCATGCCAGGCATGGCGGCATGGTATGGCGTGACGCAAATTTTGCATGTGAAGCAGGGCGATACGGTTTTGGTTTCCGCTGCGAGCGGTGCGGTTGGTAGCGTAGTAGGGCAATTATGCAAACAACGCGGTTGCCGTGTGATTGGGATTGCCGGTGGCAGTGAAAAATGCGCTTATGTTGTGCAAGATTTAAGGTTTGACGCCTGTATTGATTATCGTTCGGATAATTGGCGCGAACAGCTTAAACAAGCTACGCCAGATGGTGTCGATGGCCTGTTTGAGAATGTCGGCGGCACTGTGTTTGATGCTGGAGTCGCACGTATGAACGCCTTTGGACGGATTGCTTTATGTGGCTTGATTGCTGGTTACGATTGCCAGCCGATACCGTTTAAAAACATGCGTTATGTATTGGCACGTCGCTTAAGCCTGCAAGCCTTTATCGTGACTGAGCACATGGAACATTGGCCGCAGGGTTTGGCTGAGCTGATGGCGTTATTTCATGCTGGAAAGTTACATTATCGTGAGTCCATCGCACATGGATTGACCTCCGCACCGGAGGCCTTTATTGGCTTGTTGAGTGGAAAGAATTTCGGTAAGCAGTTGGTTAAGTTGCTTTAAAAATTATTTAAAAATTATTTAAAAATTATTTAAAAAATTACTCACCCGACTGCAATACATAAGGCAGCGGCATAAATTGCAGAATCG
>CAZMPS010000039.1:0-10934 GCA_964568305.1 uncultured Burkholderiaceae bacterium | reverse complement strand
GGATACGCCAAGCGATCACACGCTCCATCGCAGATCAGGCACGCACCATCCGGATTCCGGTGCACATGATCGAAACGATCAACAAAATGAACCGCATTTCCCGTCAAATTTTGCAAGAAACTGGTGCCGAGCCCGATCCAGCAACACTGGCAATCAAGATGGAAATGCCAGAAGAAAAAGTTCGCAAGATCATGAAAATTGCGAAAGAGCCGATTTCTATGGAAACCCCTATCGGTGACGACGATGACTCTCATTTGGGCGACTTCATCGAAGACAACAACACCTTGGCGCCAGCTGATGCCGCATTACACGCCTCCATGCGTGGCGTAGTCAAGGATATTCTTGACTCATTGACACCACGCGAAGCGAAAGTACTGCGGATGCGCTTTGGTATCGAAATGTCTACCGACCATACGCTGGAAGAAGTCGGCAAACAATTCGATGTCACACGCGAACGCATTCGTCAAATCGAAGCAAAAGCCTTACGCAAGTTGCGTCATCCTTCGCGTTCGGATAAACTTAAGAGTTTCCTGGAAGGTAATTAGTACTTTTAGTTATTCCCCAGAAATGGGCCTCTAGCTCATGCTTGGTTAGAGCAGCGGACTCATAATCCGTTGGTGCCGTGTTCGACTCACGGGAGGCCCACCAAATATCAAGGACTTAGATGAAAATCTAGGTCCTTTCTTATTTATCATCCTACCCATTTAACCAAGTCAGAATACAAACTTGAGAAGGCCCAAGACAAAGAAAGCTTGACAACAAAAATTCTGAAATTAGACTTGCCAACATGCATACGAAATTCAGAACAGCTTTGTTATGGCTACTTTTTTTACTCCTACCTCTACAAGGGTTTGCAACATCAGCCATGTTGTTTTGTAAGTCAATGCATCATCCCCCAATAACCATGCAGACTAGCAATCCAAATGCATGTGATCATATTGAGCACCAACATATTCAACACGCTCAACACGCGTTGCCTGACACAAACTCCGACCACTCCCCTCATCATCAATCTCACAACGATACGACGAATTGCAGCGCATGTACTAACTGCTGTGTGGGTACCGCGCTCATTCTTTCGTTTGATCGTACTGTTTCTACTGTCTCACCTGACTCACACCTTAACTCATTCTCCACGATTCATTTTGTTGACCACATACCTGCAGGTCTTGAGCGACCTCCTCGCCGATCAACTACCGTCTAATCAATTCAACTGAGCACTAACCAACCAAGCAAAGAATCTTCTTTATTTGGTCGCATTTCGCTCACAATTTTTCTAACGCTTTACTGTGCGCAACTTTACTAACGCACGGCGTGTTGCTATGACGACAAGGATGTTATGTGTTTTTTTCCACATTATGATCAATATGTGGCCGTTATTACGATCAAGAAGAACACATGTATCAAGCCATCACTCGTCGCTAGGCATACGCACACATCACAAATAAGGATGAATGATGCAAAGATATCGCACACCGCTTCACACAATAACGTTAACCACGACAATCATGATATTGGCAGGGTGCACCACCTTTTCTCAAGATGGTGGGTTTGATTACGTTCAATCACTCACAAAAGAACGCACGAATAAAGAAGCAAAATGGATTAAAACCACAACGGATAATTTAACAGTTGAAAAAACCGTTTCTCAACTCCTCACCAAACCTCTTACTGTAGACGATGCTCTTACCATTGCACTCCTAAATAACAAGGGGTTGCAAGCTAGCTATGCCAATTTAGGTATTGCTGAAGCTGATTTGGTACAAGCTGGGCGGATGTCTAATCCAATGTTTTCATTTAGCCGCCAAAGTCATGGAAACGAAGCTGAATATGAACGCAAATTCACATTACCGATTCTTGATTTACTCACAATGCAACTCCGAATTCAAATAGAAAATCGTCGCTTTGAACAAATACAATTACGTGCTGCAGAAAGAACATTGCAAATTATGCATGAAACACGCCATGCCTATTTTTCTGCAATCGCAGCGCAAGAAAGTGTGAAATACATGGAACAAGTGAAGCTCGCAGCGGAAGCTGGCGCAGAGCTAGCGCAACGCATGAAGAATGTAGGAAATTGGAGCGCACTACAACAAGCACGCGAACAATCATTTTATGTTGATGCCAACACACAGCTTGCACGTGCAAAACAAACCCTGTTCACCGAGCGAGAGCGATTAACACGGTTATTAGGATTATCGGGATCGAATGCAGTATTGATGCTCCCGGATCGTCTGCCAAATCTACCAAAAACCCCAATAAAAATCCTTGATATAGAACGGCAAGCGATGCAGAACCGCTTGGATTTAATAATGGCCAAACGTGAATTATTCAATTTAGCGGACTCACTCGGCCTTTCTAAGGCAACCCGTTTCGTCAATGTGCTAGACATTGGTTATTTGCACAATACCAATGAGCAAGGGATATCAAAAACAGGGTACGAAATTGAATTCCAAATCCCGCTTTTTGATTGGGGCAATGCGCGTATCGCCAAAGCTGAGGCACTGTATATGCAGGCAAGCAACCGTACAGCGGAATTAGCAATTAATGCCCGCTCCGAAGTACGAGAAGCTTACAACCATTACCGTATCGCATTCGATCTTGCCAAACATTATCAAGATGAAATTATTCCATTAAAAAAGAAAATCTCTGATGAGAAATTATTAAATTACAACGGGATGTTAATCAGCGTATTTGAATTACTGGCAGATGCGCGCTCACAAGTGATGAGTGTCAATGCCTCAATTGAGGCATTACGAGATTACTGGATTGCTGAGTCAGCAATGCAAATAAGCATCAATGGCAGTTCAATATCAAGGTCTTTGACTAGAACCCCCAATATAAGCATCGCCGCAGAACCTGCAACCCACTAAAAAGAAAGGATTAAACATGGTTTCTCGTAGAGATTTTTTTATGGGTGCTGGAATCGCAGCACTCGGCGCTAGCATGGTCAGCCGCGTTGGTGCTGCCTCATTACCAGAGGCTCAAACAATGGCGTTAGCAGCAACACAAGCACCATTATTCCCCCCCAATGGTCGTCCCTATCAACCAGTTGTCACTTTAAATGGCTGGACACTACCGTGGCGAATGCGAAATGGCGTAAAAGAATTTCATTTAGTCGCAGAACCAGTCGTGCGCGAAATTGCTCCTGGAATGAAGGCCAACCTATGGGGCTACAATGGTCAGTCACCTGGCCCAACAATTGAAGTAGTCGAAGGAGATCGGGTACGCTTATTTGTCACAAACAAACTACCAGAACACACTTCCATTCACTGGCACGGACAACACCTACCCAACGGAATGGATGGTGTTAGCGGACTGACTCAACCAGCTATTCAACCAGGCAAGACGTTTGTCTATGAATTCGTTGCCAAACGACCTGGCACATTTATGTATCACCCACACGCAGATGAAATGGTGCAAATGGCGATGGGTATGATGGGGTTTTGGGTCACACATCCAAAAAATCCAGCTCTTCATAAGGTTGACCGCGATTTCGTATTCTTACTCAATGCCTACGATATTGATCCAGGAAGCTTCACCCCGAAAGTCAACACAATGCTCAATTTCAACTTGTGGACATTTAACAGCCGAGCCTTCCCTGGTATTGACCCAATAGTCTGTCGACAAGGGGATCGAGTACGAATTCGTTTTGGTAATTTAACAATGACGAATCACCCAATTCATTTACATGGACATGACTTCGAAGTGACAGGCACAGATGGTGGCTGGATACCAAAATCAGCACGCTGGCCAGAAGTCACAACTGATGTTGCAGTTGGCCAAATGCGCGCAATTGAATTTGATGCCAACAATGAAGGAGATTGGGCATTGCATTGCCACAAGTCTCATCACACAATGAATGCGATGGGACATGATGTTCCGACTATGATTGGTGTCGATCATCGTGGAATTGCTGAAAAGATCAACCAACTGATACCAGGCTACATGACTATGGGTGAACGTGGCGGATCTATGGGAGACATGAAAATGCCGCTGCCAGAAAACACGCTGCCAATGATGACGGGACAAGGCCCATTCGGTGACATTGAAATGGGAGGGATGTTTACCACCGTCAAAGTGCGCAAAGAACTCGCCCGCGACGATTACAAAGATCCTGGTTGGTACAAACATCCTGAAAACAGCATCGCTTACGAGTGGAACGGTCCGACATTACCCACAACCCGTGCACCGGCCGCCTCCTCGCCATCGACCATTAATGATCCCGTACTAAAAATCAGACGTGGGGATCACTCCCATCACTAACTAATCACCCGCTGATCTAGTAACAATCGGGCAAGGATCAACCTTGCCCATCATTTAGCTTTTTGATTGATCACCCCTGTCACGAACACACCAACCAAGACCAATCTAAACTTAGACGGATGGATCACTCCTTTTTATTTTCCACACACTTATATCAAAGATAATCCACCAAATTGTAAGGCGAGCTATCCAAAGAAGGGCCCCGATAACACTCCTCAAGCGCAACGCTTGCAGCGTGATGTACGGCAAGGGCCTCATCGAGGCTATTGTTTTCCTGTTTATTCGGAATTTTTGCATCTAATATGCTTAATTCTTTGGACATTAACTCTCTTAAAGGCGCATAAAAACACAGGTCACTGGGCCCACAACCTTCTTCATATTTGTAGAATGCCGGATGTTTGAGTACTTCACTTAGCTTTTCTGAATCATATAGAAGCTCATTAGAAGAGTAATTAGCAATTCCAAGGTGATTAATCACTTCGGTGAAGATTTGTAGTTTGGCGCCTAGTGTAAAAATACGGCCTGTAGAATATCCTGTAAATCTTCGGCAATATTCACGATCATGATGAACAAAAATCCGTTGGAATGGTGCGCCATTTTCCATAATTCTTTTTGCCATTCGCTCATCTTGACCAGAATATCCCAATACAACGTAATGATCTTTTTCTGCCTGTCCGTCATTTCTTTCCAATAGTAAAATCGGGTCAGGTGGTAGTCGGCACTCATTTTTTGGCGTGACATCGGCTAACACACGAAACCCCATACTCGTTGGAATTAAATTTGTTGCATTTGTTGTAATTGATCTAGATAGGGGACGTATATAATGACCAAAAATATTTGCAGATTTAGAACAAAGCATGGTGAATCTCCCTCACAAAATATGTTTTGTTTGTGCTCTACTTTTTCGACTCCTTGTACCATCTTTACTATACATAATAGTTAACATTAAAACAGTAAATTATCAAATGTCAAAGAAATAATAATTTACTGCCGATTATTCATCTCTCCACCAATTATCTCCATCATGGATTTCACTCTCGCAATAAAAGTCATTATCATGGGCGTCGTTGAAGGGCTCACTGAGTTTCTTCCTATTTCATCAACAGGGCATTTGATTTTGGCTGGTAGCCTACTAAATTTCACGGGAGAAAAAGTTAAAGTATTTGAAATCGTGATTCAAGCAGGTGCAATACTCGCCGTCTGTTGGGAATATCGCTTGAAAATTAGCAGTGTATTGGTGGATTTATTCAGCGAAACAAATCATGTCAAAACTCAAGCGCGTGGCTTTGTCTTGAATTTACTCATTGCCTTTCTTCCCGCTGCTATTTTGGGATTTTTGTTTAGCAAAAAAATTAAAGCTATCTTGTTTGCCCCAATACCGGTGGCACTGGCTTTTATTGTGGGTGGTTTGATTATTTTATGGGTAGAACATCGCCATAAAACACGCTCCCTTATGACTCATATTGAAACAGTGGAAGCAATGACAGCATTAGATGCTTTCAAAGTAGGTTGCGTTCAAGCTTTTGCACTGATTCCGGGCACCAGTCGCTCAGGTGCAACGATCATAGGTGGCATGTTGTTTGGATTATCGCGTAAGGCTGCAACCGAATTCTCATTTTTCCTGGCAATCCCCACATTATTGGCGGCCACGGTGTATTCACTTTATAAAGATTGGAATTTGCTATCCGTAGCAGATTTACCTTTGTTTGGCGTGGGCACTTTGGCGGCATTTATTTCTGCCTTCTTTTGCGTGCGCTGGTTATTGCGCTACATCAGCTCGCATGATTTCACCGTGTTTGCCTGGTATCGTATTGTATTCGGCCTGATTGTTATTCTAAGCGCCGCCAATCATTGGGTTGTTTGGGTCGATTAAACATCATCAAAATCAAGTGCAAGCACTACATATCCTCGAAACTGTTTTCGGCTATACCGCCTTCCGTGATCAACAAGCACAGATTGTCGATCATGTTGCTAAGGGCGGTGATGCGCTGGTATTGATGCCAACTGGTGGTGGTAAATCACTGTGCTATCAAATTCCGGCCTTGATGCGTGGTGGTGTAGGTGTAGTGATTTCTCCTTTGATTGCGTTAATGCAAGATCAAGTCGATGCACTGGCTGAGGTCGGCGTACGTGCTGCTTTTCTCAACTCCACGCAAACCTATGAAGAGTCAGCACGGATCGAATATCGTCTGCGCACCGGTGATTTGGATTTGCTGTACGTAGCACCAGAACGTTTAATGAATCCACGCTGTCTGGCTTTGTTGGAAGCATCCAAAATCGCCTTATTTGCGATTGACGAGGCCCATTGCGTGTCGCAATGGGGGCATGACTTTCGTCCTGAATACATTAAATTATCCGTATTACACGAGCGCTTCCCTGCCATTCCGCGCATCGCCTTAACTGCAACAGCAGATCAGCAAACGCGGGATGAAATCGCGCTACGTTTACAACTTGATGACGCCTTGAAATTTGTCGCGTCATTTGATCGTCCCAATATTCGCTATCAAATCGTCGAAAAAACTAATGGGCGCAAACAATTACTGGATTTCATCCGTAACGAACACGCTGGTGATGCAGGTATCGTATATTGCCTGTCACGCAAAAAAGTAGAAGAAATTGCCAACTTTTTAAATGAAAACGACATCACAGCATTGCCCTATCACGCTGGTATGACCTACTCCACACGCACCGAACATCAAGCCAGATTCTTACGCGAAGACAGTATTGTGATGGTTGCCACGATTGCGTTTGGTATGGGAATAGACAAACCAGATGTACGCTTTGTTGCACATCTTGATTTACCTAAAAGTATTGAAGGATATTACCAAGAAACTGGCCGTGCTGGTCGTGATGGTGCCCCAGCCAGTGCCTGGATGGCGTATGGATTGCAAGATGTGGTGCAACAACGTCGTATGATCGACGAGTCAGAAGCAAACGAAACATTCAAACGTATATTGGGGATAAAACTCGATGCCATGCTGGCATTGTGTGAAACTATTACTTGCCGCAGGGTTCGATTATTGGCGTATTTTGGACAACATTCCACAGCCTGCGATAATTGTGACATCTGCCTTCATCCCCCAACTGCATACAATGGCACAGTTAAAGTACAAAAATTACTTTCAGCGATTTATCGAGTCGATCAACGTTTCGGTGCTAATCACGTAATCGACGTCTTGCGCGGCATAAAGTCAGAAAAAATCAAACAATGGCAACACGAACGACTTTCCACTTTTGGTATTGGAATCGAATTGAGTGAAGCAGAGTGGCGTGCTGTGCTGCGACAAACCATTGCACTGGGTTTAGTCATGGTCGATCATGATGCCTATCACGCATTAAAATTAACAGACAAGGCCCGCCCGGTATTACGAGGCGAAGAAATCGTACAACTAAGACAATACCAAAAGCCCATCAAAACAAAGCGTATTTACAATAAACCACACGCCGATATTGGAGCAGATTTATCTCCACAAGAGCAAATCCTGTTTGACAAACTGCGCTGGTGGCGTGTGGAAACAGCTCGCAAACATAATGTCGCGGCCTATGTCATCTTTCATGATGCGACGTTACGAGAAATTGCAAAAGGAAAACCGAACTCCTTACATGCTTTGCGTGGTGTGTCCGGTGTAGGTGAGAAAAAATTAGAAACGTATGGCGAAGAAATCGTCAGGCTGATAAACAGCTCAATTATCAATTAGAAATTACAAGATTTAATGGCATAAGGACTAATATTCGGCACACCACTAAGATGTTGATTGATTGTAAAACGAGCAATCACCCTACCCTCTTTAACCAAAATAGGAGGAATGGAAGTATAGGGATTAAATGGAGACTGCCTATAGTTCTGCCCACCATACACACCGTATCTATTCCAAATACTCAACGCACTATTTTGGTTACCATATATACCGTATCCGTTGAATATGGAGTCCGATTCAGAGGCATTAGTCAGCTTTCCCACAAATGATCCGTCATAGGTGATGACACTCGCACCCACAACGAATTGGCAAACATTTTGCGCCTGGGTTTGTCCAAAAACAAAAAACCACACAAGTAGCAAGTACTTGAACATTTCATTTCTCCTATCAAACAGCTTTTTTCCTTCATTTCTGCTGATTATTGATTGTTAACTGATTGCCGATTGGAATTTACTCACACAAATTACGCGGCAGCCATCGCAGCGCGCCGCTCTAATAACAAAGCAGTTAGCTGTCCCGCTGACATAGGACGTGCGAAATAATAACCCTGCATAATGTCACAACCAGCGGAACGCAAGAATTGTAATTGCTCCTCCGTTTCAATTCCCTCAGCAACAACCGACATACCTAAACCATGCGCCATCGCGATAATTGCTGTAGCAATCGCCTCATCATCACCATCACCAGGAATATCTCGGACGAAACTACGATCAATCTTTAACTTATCAATCGGGAAACGCTTCAAATACGCCATGGATGAATACCCCGTACCAAAATCATCAATCGACAAATGGATGC
Source organism: uncultured Burkholderiaceae bacterium (assembly GCA_964568305.1). Classification (GTDB taxonomy): domain Bacteria; phylum Pseudomonadota; class Gammaproteobacteria; order Burkholderiales; family Burkholderiaceae_D; genus JAGKXB01. The sequence goes on along the minus strand of CAZMPS010000039.1, from coordinate 2,172 downwards.
CCTCCATTTGCAAGCGTTTCATCAACTCAACGTTAGCATGAACGTTTTCCATCAACACACTTTCCGTAATTTCCAATTCAAGTTGATTAGGTGATAAATTCGTTTCACGAAGAATAGTTAAAATATCACTCATTAAACCACCATCTTTTGTCTGGCGCACCGACAAATTGACAGCCATATGCATGTCACCTAATAAACCAGCATCATGCCAAGTCGCAGCCTGTTGACAAGCTGTACGTAAAACCCAACGACCAAGCGAAACAATCAAACCACTTTCTTCTGCGACCGGAATAAACTCAACTGGACTAACAAAGCCCAACTCAGGATGATGCCAACGAGCAAGTGCTTCAACGCCAACAATCTTGCCTGTGGACAAATCCACTTGTGGCTGATAATGCAACAACAACTCACCACGCTCCAAGGCTTTGCGCAATTTAGCCTCCAAGGACAAGCGTTTCTGAGCACGTTGATCCATTTCTGGATGGAATTTCTGGTAAGCGTTTTTTCCTCTACTTTTGGCCTGATACATCGCTGTATCCGCATTTCTCATCAACGTTTCCACATCTTCAGCATCTTGTGGATAAACACTAATCCCGACGCTGGCAGTGACGTAAATCTCATGTATCCCCAACAAAAATGGCGGAGCTAATGCGGCCGTTACCTTTTCCGCAACCGAAACAATCTCTTCTGCAGCATTTCTAGATGCCAAAATGATGACAAACTCATCGCCACCAATACGACAAATCGTATCAGTAGTACGCAATCTTTCGATCAAACGTTGTGTAACTAGCTTCAGTAGTTTATCGCCATTGTTATGACCTAGCGTGTCGTTTACTACCTTAAAATTATCCAAATCCAACAACAATAACCCAACCGCACCACCAAATTGATGCGCTCCAGATATGGCATAACTCAAACGTTCGTTAAAGGCACGTCGATTTGGTAAATTTGTCAATGAATCAATATGTGCCAGATAATCAAGATGCGCCTCACTATTCAGTACTGCACGCCGCATTCTGGAAAGTAAAAGGTAAGCAGCGGCCAACGATCCTAACGCCACAGCTAGAATCAGCCCCGCATAGCTCAGCAAACGCGCGTAAAGTTGCTGCATTCCGGCACGGATAACCACAAAACCTATCGATTGACTATCTTGATTGATACGTTGTGCTACCTCAAGACTATTTAAGGAAAAACTATAGCCAGCAGCAATTAAGGCATCAGAAGGTAAACCGATTTGCGCCTCATTAGGACGCTGTTGCAACGCAAGCGGAACACGCTTGTCTGTAAAAATACCTGCCGCCTGGATACTGGGAGATGAGCGTAACGCAGCCAGTGTTTCTTCACCAGCACGTTTATCATGAAATAATAATGCTGCGGCACTATTGTGACTGATAATCATCGCTTGAACACTTACGTCTTCAATCAAAGCGTTGCGCAAAGAAAGGAATTGAAAAAAAATCAAACATACACTCGCCACAAACAAGGCGGCACCAGCTGTCACTAAATTGACCAACGCTGTCGTTGTCACCCGCCGTGGTGAAGAAAAAGACCACTCTTCACTCATCGTACCGTCCTGGCCAAATACAAAAATAGAGAATCTAACTTAAAACCTACCAAACGTACCACTTCCTGAAAAGCGTCAAGAACAATACGATTATCCACTTTAGTCAACGTGATCATTACACTTCCATGATTCGTCGTGCTATTACAAACCATTATTATCATTCCAAAATTAGCGCACACAAAAAAAAGAACGTGACTCACCAATGTGGGAAAAGTGAATTTATTCGGCATGTTACGGTGATCTTGTGTTCGAATTTACTTTACAAAAACTGCCTAAAATGGAACTGCCTCACTTCACAACAACCGGAAAATACAATCATCCATAAAGAAATTAAACCAGACAAATCGAACGTTTGTCACATAACCTGCTTCCTAATCAATACAACATCAATACACAGCAAGACAGAGTTGATTCAATGAATGAATTAATTTTAACCGATGCGGTATGAAATGCAGTGCGCTATTGATAAAAAAATCCTTACGGCAACATTTTCAAGGTTGGCATTATTGATTCGCCAAACGCACAAATTGCTCTAGCGACACCACTTCAGCACGTGATCCCGGATCAATACCTGCGTCAATTAAAGCATTTTCAGAAAACATCCCCAC
>CAZMPS010000038.1:10556-11253 GCA_964568305.1 uncultured Burkholderiaceae bacterium | reverse complement strand
ACGCCAGCAATGGTGTGGGGGTTCGAGTCCCCCTCCTCGCACCACAAATTTTCTCTTTTTTTGGATGATTTCCATGACAATTGCAGTCGAAACTTTAGGCAAAATTGAACGTCGTCTTACTATTTCCCTCCCTTTAGCAGAGGTAAGAGAAGAGGTTGAAAAGCGTCTTAAAATACGCGCCCGCACAGTGAAAGCGCCTGGCTTCCGTCAAGGTAAAGTGCCTATGAAAATGGTTGCTGCGCAATTTGGATATCAAGTGGAAACTGAAGTATTGAATGACAAAGTGGGTCGTGCATTTAGTGATGCTGTGGCCGCTAACAATTTGCGCGTTGCCGGATATCCCAAAATTGATGCTAAAAATGACGAAAATGGCAGTGGCAATGAAGTAACTGGTGTGTTGGTATTTGACGCAACTTTCGAGATTTATCCTGATGTAACAGTCGGTGATTTATCTGCCGTTGATATTTCTCAGGTAAAAGTGAATGTTTCTGATGCAGAAATTGATAAAACTATTGATGTTTTGCGCAAACAACCCGTGCAAAAACAAGCTAAATGCGAGCAAAGAGAGCTTTTGTCGGGTGCCGAAGGAGGGACTTGAACCCCCACGCCTCGCGGCATACGCACCTCAAGCGTACGTGTATACCAATTCCACCACTTCGGCAATTATGTGTTCACTATTATAATCTAAAATCACCGT
>CAZMPS010000038.1:0-10546 GCA_964568305.1 uncultured Burkholderiaceae bacterium | reverse complement strand
TTGATGTTTTGCGCAAACAACGCGTGCATTATCACGCTAAAGGCGAGCAAAGTGCGCATGGTGATGGTGGTGAGCCAGTGGCACAAAAAGGTGATCGCGTTACATTGGATTTCGTTGGCAAAATTGATGGTCAAGAATTCCAAGGTGGTAAGGCCGATGATTATGTGTTTGTGTTAGGCGAAGGAACAATGTTGCCAGAGTTTGAAACGGCAGCATTAGGACTAAAAGTTGGTGATACTAAAACTTTCCCCTTGCCATTTCCTGCTGATTATCACGGTAAAGAGGTAGCTGGTAAGACGGCCGAATTCACCATTACATTGAAAAAGATTGAGTGGGCGCATTTGCCAGAAGTCGATAGTGAATTTGCAAAAACATTGGGTGTGCCTGATGGTGATGTACAAAAAATGCGCGAAGGAATCAAAGAAAATCTGGAGCGCGAGGTGGAGCGTCGCGTCAAAGCAAAAAATAAAGATGCTGTGATGGATGCATTGATTCAAGTTTCTGATCTGGAAGTGCCAAAAGCATTAATTAACCAAGATGTGCGACGTTTGTCAGAGATGACGCGGAATGATATGTTGCAACGCGGAATGAAGGTCAAAGATGTTCCGTTGCCGGAAGAGTTGTTTGTTCCACAGGCAGAACGTCGTGTGCGCTTAGGCTTGATTTTGGCTGAAGTGGTGAAAGTAAATGCTTTACAAGCAAAACCAGAACAAGTAAAAGCGCAAGTGGAAGAGTTTGCGCAAAGCTATGAGAACCCAGCCGAAGTAGTGAAATACTATTACGCTGATCGTAGCCGTTTGCCGAAGTAGAAGCGCTTGTTTTAGAAGATAACGTCGTTAACTATGTGTTGGGCCAAGCAAAAGCACAAGAAAAGCACATGGCTTTTGATGAATTGATGGAAAACAGGGCTGCAGCGTAATAATTTTTGATGGCGTGATAGCGTATACAGTGGTGTATTCGTTTTAATTCTTCTTCGTTAGAAAATACATGAAAAACGTGATGGAAAATTCTGCATTAGACGCACAAATGCTCGGTTTGGTGCCAATGGTGGTTGAGCAAAGTGGTCGTGGTGAACGTGCTTACGATATTTACTCACGTTTATTGAAAGAACGGGTGATTTTTCTGGTTGGTCCAGTCAATGAGCAGATGGCAAATTTGATTGTGGCTCAGATGCTTTTTTTAGAGAGTGAAAACCCAGAAAAGGACATTTCTCTATACATCAATTCACCCGGTGGCTCAGTTTATGCTGGTATGGCGATTTATGACACCATGCAATTTATTAAACCTGATGTGTCAACTCTATGCACCGGTATGGCAGCGTCGATGGGTGCATTTTTGTTGGCTGCTGGTGCCAAAGATAAGCGTTTTTCATTGCCTAATTCACGCATCATGATCCACCAGCCGTCTGGTGGTTCGCAAGGGCAAGCGTCTGATATTGAGATTCAAGCCCGTGAAATCTTGTATTTGCGAGAACGCTTAAATTCGATTTTGGCAAATCATACTGGTCAAACACCAGAACAAATTGCGAAAGATACAGATCGCGATAACTTTATGTCTGCTGATGAGGCTGCTACATATGGTTTGATTGATAAGGTGTTAACCCATCGTTCTTAAGACGCATCTTTTTAAATATTAAAAACGATACGGTTATTGCTAAAAACTGCTATAAATTGAGTCCCATGTCAGACAAAAAAACTCCTAGTGCTGAAAAGTTACTTTATTGTTCATTTTGTGGCAAAAGCCAACATGAAGTGAAAAAGCTGATTGCCGGCCCGTCCGTTTTTATCTGTGATGAATGTATTGATTTATGTAATGACATCATTCGTGATGAAGTATTGAATGTCGAATCGGCAATCGGAACAGAGGTTGGATCAAAATCTGACTTGCCTACTCCACAAGAAATTGCTGAGGCGCTGGATCAATATGTCATTGGTCAAAGCACGGCGAAGCGTATTCTCGCTGTCGCTGTATATAACCATTACAAACGATTGAAACATCTAGGTAAAAAAGATGGTGTTGAATTGGCAAAAAGTAATATTTTGCTGGTTGGCCCAACTGGATCGGGTAAAACTTTATTAGCACAAACATTAGCACGTATGTTAAATGTGCCGTTTGTGATCGCTGATGCGACTACTCTGACTGAGGCCGGTTATGTCGGCGAAGATGTCGAAAATATCATTCAAAAATTACTGCAAAGTTGTAATTATGAAGTAGAAAAAGCACAAAAAGGGATTGTCTATATCGATGAAATCGACAAAATTTCACGTAAGTCAGACAATCCATCCATTACCCGAGATGTTTCGGGGGAAGGTGTGCAGCAGGCTTTGTTGAAATTAATTGAAGGTACGATGGCCTCTGTTCCACCACAAGGTGGGCGCAAGCATCCCAATCAGGATTTCGTTCAAATCGACACCACCAATATTATGTTTATTTGTGGTGGGGCGTTTGATGGATTGGTGAAAATTATTTCCAATCGGTCCGAGAAAAGCGGCATAGGTTTTTCTGCAAGCGTCAAAAACCAATCGGACGAAGTTGCTAGTAATTTACTGTTAGATGTAGAACCAGAAGATCTGATCAAATTTGGTTTGATTCCAGAGTTAGTAGGCCGTTTGCCTGTGGTAGCGACATTAAACGAGCTTTCAGAAGATGCGTTAATACAAATTCTGGTGGAGCCTAAAAATGCTTTGATTAAGCAATATTCCAAATTATTAGAAATGGAAGGCGTTGAGCTTGAAATTAGGCCAGCTGCCTTGCATGCAATTGCCAAAAAAGCTTTGGTACGTAAAACAGGGGCGCGAGGTTTGCGTTCTATTTTGGAGCAAGCATTATTGGATGTGATGTATGACTTGCCAAGTCAACAAAACGTTTCCAAGGTTGTGATTGATGAAAGCACCATTACTAATCATGCCAAACCTTTGTTGATTTATCACGATCAGGCTAAGGCGTCTGGAGAAAATTGATAATTTAAATTGACTTTTTCTTATCGCCTGCTCTTGCATTTTAGCTGTCAGCGCCAACATGATGAATAAGTTTTTATAAAGGTACGCCATGACAACTTCCATATCAACTGAACACAGTCAATTACCATTATTACCCTTGCGGGATGTCGTCGTTTTCCCTCATATGGTGATTCCACTTTTTGTTGGTCGTCCTAAATCGATCAAAGCACTTGAAGTGGCTATGGAGCAGGGAAAAAGCATCATGTTAGCAGCGCAAAAAGCTGCTGCCAAAGATGAACCATCCGCCAGTGATATTTATGAAATTGGTTGCGTTGCGCATATCTTGCAAATGCTCAAATTGCCGGACGGTACAGTCAAAGTATTGGTTGAAGGTGCTTACCGTGCACGTATTGATCAAATTACTGAATTTGATACACACTTCATCGCAAATTTGAGTGCTGTTGAATCTGAGGTTGGCAATCCTTCTGAGATCGAAGCGTTGCGTCGCGCTACTGTTCAGCAATTCGATCAGTACGTCAAATTAAATAAAAAAATTCCACCTGAAATTTTAACTTCGTTGGCAAGCGTTGAGGATTCTGGCCGTTTGGCGGATACGATTGCTGCGCATTTGCCATTGAAGTTGGAGCAAAAACAAGTAGTGTTGGAGATATTCAGTATTTCTAAACGTTTGGAGCATTTGCTTGGTCAGCTGGAAGGTGAACTGGATATTTTACAAGTAGAAAAACGTATTCGTGGTCGCGTTAAGCGGCAAATGGAAAAATCGCAGCGTGAATATTACTTGAACGAGCAAGTCAAAGCGATTCAGAAAGAGTTAGGCGAAGGAGAAGATGGTGCCGATCTTGATGAGCTTGAGAAAAAAATTGCTAATGCGAAAATGCCTAAGGAAGCACATGATAAAGCACAAAGTGAGTTGAAAAAACTCAAGTTGATGTCTCCTATGTCCGCAGAAGCGACTGTGGTGCGAAACTATATTGATACTTTGGTTAATCTTCCATGGAAGAAAAAATCCAAGGTGAATAATGATTTAAAGAATGCTGAGAAAGTATTGGAAGACGATCATTATGGTCTCGATAAAGTCAAAGAACGCATACTTGAATATCTTGCTGTGCAGCAACGAGTGGACAAGTTAAAAGCACCAATTCTTTGTTTTGTTGGTCCTCCAGGCGTGGGTAAAACATCGCTTGGTCAATCGATTGCGCGTGCGACCAATCGCAAGTTTGTGCGTATGGCGTTGGGTGGTGTGCGTGATGAAGCGGAAATTCGTGGGCATCGTCGTACTTATATCGGTTCCATGCCAGGGAAAATTTTGCAAAGCCTGACTAAAGTTGGCGTACGCAATCCGTTATTCTTGCTGGATGAGGTCGATAAAATGGGTGCCGATTTCCGTGGTGATCCGTCGTCCGCTTTGTTGGAAGTATTAGATCCAGAGCAAAATCATACTTTTGCCGATCACTACATCGAAGTGGATTTTGATTTGTCTGATGTCATGTTCGTGGCAACTTCGAATTCGTACAATATTGCGCCCGCTTTGTTGGATCGTATGGAAGTCATTCGTTTGTCGGGTTATACCGAAGATGAAAAAACTAATATTGCACAACGTTATTTGTTACCTAAGCAAATCAAAACGAATGGCCTAAAAGAAGAAGAAATCAGTGTTTCGGAAGCAGCTATACGCGACATTATTCGTTACTACACTAGGGAAGCAGGCGTGCGTTCGTTGGAACGTGAAATTTCCAAAATTTGCCGCAAAGTTGTGAAGATGCTCTTGCTGAAGAAGCAGGATAAAAAAGTTGCTGTTAATCCCAAAAACATCGATAAGTTTTTAGGCGTGCGTCGCTTTGATTATGGCGTTGCGGAAAAAGAAAATCAGGTTGGTCAGGTCGTCGGTTTGGCGTGGACCGAGGTAGGTGGTGATTTGCTGACTATTGAAGCCGTCAATATGCCTGGTAAAGGTGGTGTTATACGTACTGGCACTTTGGGTGATGTGATGAAAGAGTCCATCGAAGCGGCGCGTACAGTGGTGCGTAGTCGTGCCAGTCGGTTGGGTATTGCGGCTGATTTTTTTGATAAAAGCGATATTCATATCCATGTGCCAGAAGGTGCGACACCTAAAGATGGTCCGTCTGCTGGAATTGCGATGACGACTGCGTTGGTTTCGGTCTTTACCAATATTCCTGTGCGGGCTGATGTTGCGATGACAGGTGAAATCACCTTGCGTGGCGAAGTGTTGCCTATCGGTGGTTTGAAAGAAAAACTGTTGGCAGCGCATCGTGGTGGCATTAAAACAGTATTGATTCCTGAGCAAAATGTGAAGGATTTGGCTGAAATTCCTGATAATGTCAAAAACAAACTGGAAATCGTTCCAGTACGTTGGATAGACAAAGTATTGGAAATTGCTCTGGAGAGTCAGCCAACACCATTGCCACCACCGTTAGAGGAAGCAGCCGTGGCGGCTGTCACGACGACGGTGCAACAAGAGGGGGAAAAAGATAGCAATGTTGTCAAACATTGATAACTTAAGAAGTTGGTCTTAAAAAATAACCTTTCAAAAACCCGCATTTCTCTTTATGAGTAGGCGGGTTTTTTTGTTGATAAGTAAATTTTATAAACATTCTAAGAAAATGAATCAAGAAAAAAATCAATCAAACTCAAAACCAAAATTTAACTTTAAATCCAGATTTTTTATTGCGATCGTGTTGATTGGTATTGTTGCGGTTGTACTTGCTACCAAGTCATCTTCGACCAAGTCGAAAACAGCTAACGATAAAAAAGCCGATGCTCCCAAACCAGCATTGACAGTGACGACAGCACAACCTTCGCAGGTAAATTTGCCCGTTCAATTACGTGCAAATGGAAATATTGTCGCCTGGCAAGAAGCGATTATTGGTAGTGAATCCAATGGCTTACGCTTGTCAGAAGTACGAGTCAATGTCGGTGATAAAGTGCGTGCTGGGCAGGTGCTGGCGGTCTTTGCTGCAGAAACAGTGCAATCTGAGGTGGCGCAAGCGAATGCTAATGTTATGGAAGCGCAAGCAAATTTGGCGGATGCTACTCAAAACGCGGAGCGCGCGCGCGCTTTGCAAGGTAGTGGTGCGTTGAGTACACAGCAAATCAATCAATATTTCACCGCCGAGCAAACTGCTAAAGCAAAGTTGGCAGCGGCGAAAGCGAATTTGTCTGCACAGCAATTACGGTTGAAGCAAACACAATTAGTTGCGCCTGATGATGGTGTGATTTCTTCTCGTACTGCCACGGTTGGTGCTGTGCTTGGTGTTGGCACAGAATTGTTCCGCATGATACGGCAGGGGCGGTTGGAGTGGCGAGCTGAGGTTACATCGGCAGAGCTTGGTCGCCTAGCAATTGGTACGCCAGTTGTGCTACAAGCGGCAAATGGCGCACGTTTAAAAGGCAAGGTTCGCATGATTGCGCCGACTGTGGATACGCAAAACCGGGTGGGATTGGTGTATGTCGATTTGGTATCAGCACCTGCAACGCTTCATGAGAAAAAAGGTTCGTCTACGCCTACGCCTTTATTTGCCAAGGCTGGCATGTTTGCCACGGGGGAATTTGAGTTAGGTAATACAACTGCTTTGACTGTGGCGCAGCAGTCTTTGGTGGTGAGGGATGGTTTTAATTATGTGTTTCGCCTCAATCCCGATCAGCGTGTTAGTCAAATTAAGGTTCAAATTGGACGACGTTTTGCGGATCGTGTTGAGGTGTTGAACGGTATCAGTGCTGATGCTAATTTGGTGGTGAATGGCGCTGGTTTTCTGAATGATGGGGATTTGGTTAAGAATGTGGCGAATTCGAATTCAACGCATGCGACAGCAATTTTGCCGTGATATCCACAATCGGAATGACGCGTTCATAGGCCATTCTGGTTGGACCGATGACTCCCAAAGTACCAACGATTTTTCCATTAACTTCATACGGTGCGGCGACGACGCTCATGTCGTCTAGCGGCATGAGTTGTGATTCACCACCGATAAAAATTTGTACTCCGGTTGCTTTGCAGGAAATATCCAGTAACTGCATCAAGGATGTTTTGTGTTCAAACATATCAAACAATTTACGCAAGGAATGCATATTGGATGACATGCCTTCGACGCTGAGTAAATTACGTTCTCCTGAAATCACAACATTATCTTGCTCATCATTCATCGCTTCGCTACCAGCTTCGATGGCAGCGTGCATCAAACGGGTCATGTCGTCGTGTAATTGGCGTAATTCGCTTTGTAAACGTACACGCACTTCATCAAAATGCAGCCCGCCATAATTTTGATTGATGTAGTTGGCCGAATGCACCAATTGTCCTGGGGTGTAGTCAACATCGGTGAGCAATAAACGATTTTGCACCTCACCATTGGGACCGACGATGACTAGCAGGATGCGTTTTTCTGATAGACGCAAAAAATCAATTTGATGAAAAACTGATTCGCGCTTAGGAGCCAAGACGACGCCAGCAAATTGTGACAAAGAAGAAAGCATTTGCGCAGCATTGGCGATTACTTTGTGTGGTTGGTTGGCTTGTAGTTTACTTGCGGCTACTTCTTCAATCGGTGTTGGTACAACCTGTTGCATGTTGGACGGTTGTACGGTTAGCAGTGTGTCAACAAATAAGCGATAACCACGTGGCGTCGGGACGCGTCCAGCGGAAGTATGTGGACTAGCAATAAATCCCATTTCCTCAAGATCTGCCATGACGTTGCGTACAGTTGCGGGGGACAGGTCAAGGCCAGAAATTTTTAATAAAGCCCGGGAGCCGACCGGTTGACCTTCGGCAATATAATTTTCGATGAGCGCTTTGAGTAAAGTTTGGGCCCGAATATCGAGAGACATGTGTATCGTTAAATGTTGAAAAAAGTAAAAATAAAGGTGCAATATTTTAAGGTGCTATAACGTGTTTGTATTCAATAATCCACTGAATTTTAAAGCAGACGTGAAGGATGGTTTAAGTATGATTGAAGTATGGTTTAATGCTTGCCCATCTTGTTTTTATTATTTTTATCGTTTTTACGTTAGTTCGTATTGTTATGCCAAAAAATATCGCTCTGATCGGTAAGTTGCAAACAACCGGTATTGTCCAGGCTCTGGCCGAAATAGCTGATTTTTTAATCACTTCTGGATATGGCCTGATCTTGGAAGCAGAGACTGCATTAGACACACAACTGCATGCGATCTTAAAAGATTGTCAGGTGATGACGCCTGCTGAAATTGGTCAGCACGCTGATACAGCGATTGTGGTGGGTGGCGATGGCACGATGTTGGGAATCGCGCGTCAGTTAGCACCATATCAGGTGCCGCTGATCGGTATCAATCATGGTCGTTTGGGATTTATGGCAGATATTGCTTTGGATCGTATGATTGTTGTGTTGGCGGATATGTTGGCTGGCAAATGTGATTCTGAACGACGTAGTTTGTTGGAAGGATCGGTTCTTCGTCAACGCGAAGAAATTGTTTCTGGCTTGGCTTTTAATGACATTGTCGTAGCCCGTGGTGCGGGTTCTGGTATGGCGGAGCTACAGGTGTATGTTGATGGCCATTTTATGTATAACCAGCGCTCGGATGGCTTGATTATTTCGACACCGACCGGTTCTACCGCCTATGCCTTGTCGGCTGGCGGTCCGTTATTGCATCCTAATTTGGATGGCATTGTCTTGGTACCTATTGCGCCACATGCCTTATCAAATCGTCCGATTGTGGTGCCAGATAGCAGTGAAATCGTGGTCGAAATCATGGATGGTCGCGATATTAGTGTTAATTTTGACATGCAAAGTTTTGTTAGCCTGGCGCATCGGGATCGCATTGTCATCAAGCGTTCGGCGCATACGGTGACGTTTTTACATCCTCAAGGCTGGAGTTATTACGATACCTTGCGTGAAAAATTGCATTGGCATGAGTATCCGCTTGCACAACTAAAATAACAATTTTTCTTTTTATCTCCTCGCATTTTATTTTTCATGTTGCGCACACTTTCTATTCGTGATTTCGTTATTGTTGATTCGATTGAGCTGGAATTTGCGGCTGGTTTCACCGTGTTTACAGGGGAAACGGGTGCTGGTAAATCCATTTTGATCGATGCGTTGGCATTGGTGTTGGGTGGTCGTGGCGATGCCAGTATGGTGAGAGAAGGGGCATTAAAAGCCGATATTAGTGCCGAGTTTGACGCACATCATGAGGCATTGACCGCGTGGTTGATTAGCCAAGCATTGCAATCTGATGAGGGAGTCGTATTGCTGCGCCGCGTGATTGACCAGGCGGGGCGTTCTAAAGCCTATATCAATGGTATCGCTGCGACAGCGACACAATTGCGTGAAGTGGGGGAAATGCTGGTCGATATTCATGGCCAGCATGCACATCAATTGTTGTTAAAGACTTCAGCTCAGCGTTCTTTGTTGGATAACCAGGCTAATTTGCAGGAGATGGTGAATACAGTCGCGCAGCAGTATCAAACCTGGCGTGCTTTGGTAAAGCAACGCGAGGCGTTTGAAAATAATGCCAAGCAAGTGCTACAAGAGCGTGAGCGCTTGGAATGGCAAGTGGGCGAATTAGATAAATTGGCGCTCAAAGTTGGTGAGTGGGAGCAGCTCAACCATGAACATAGCCGTTTGTCGCATGCCGCCAGTTTGATTGATGGTACGCAGGCAGCTTTGATGGCGTTGGCGGAATCGGATCAATCGATTCTGACGCAGCTTTCTCACCTGAACCAAAAGATCGTCAAATTAGCCGACATTGACGATGCTTTGCGTGTGGTGTTGGAGCAAACTGAACCGGCGCGTATTCAAGTGCAGGAGGCGGTGTATGCCATCAAGGATTATCTGGATCGCATCGAATTGGATCCCGATCGTTTGCGTGTAGTGGAAGAGCGGATTGAAACCTTGTATGCAGCAGCACGTAAATTCCATGTGACACCAGAGGATTTGCTTAATGAGCATGCTATTTTATCGGCGCAATTGCAACAATTGGGGCAAGCCAGCGATGTAGAAGGATTGCGCCAGCAAGAAGAGCAAGCGCACACACATTATCAGCAAGTCGCGCAGCAATTGTCGCAAGCGCGTAGCAAAGCTGCCGCATGGTTAGGTGAGCAAGTGACGAAAGCGATGCAGGAATTGAATATGAGCGGCGGGCGTTTTGTAGTCGATTTGCTGCCCTGTGCACCTGCCAGTTATGGTTTGGAAGACGTCGAATTGCTAGTGGCTGGACATGCTGGCACGGCACCACGCCCATTGGCAAAAATAGCTTCAGGCGGTGAGTTGGCCCGTATTTCTTTGGCTTTGGCGGTGATTACAGCCAGCAGCACAGCGACTCCCACTTTGATTTTTGATGAGGTTGATAGTGGTATTGGTGGTGCGGTGGCGGAAGTGGTGGGGCGCTTGCTAAAACGTTTGGGCCAGATGCATCAAGTCCTCTGTATTACGCATTTGCCGCAAGTGGCGAGTCAGGCAACACAGCATTTTCAGGTGAGCAAGGCAACGCAAAACAATACGATTGCGAATGCGCGTTCTACCACGCTGGCCTCGATTACAGCACTCACACCTGCCGATCGTATCGAAGAGATTGCACGCATGCTGGGTGGTGTGGAAATC
>CAZMPS010000037.1:10285-11366 GCA_964568305.1 uncultured Burkholderiaceae bacterium | reverse complement strand
CTATTGCTGTTGACTGATTTTTAGGCTCTACTACTTGAAGAAAAATCTCGTCTTCTTTAACCATGCCTAATTCATATCGCGCGCGTTCTTCGATCGCCTCTGTACCGTCTCTTAAATCATGTGTTTCAGACTCAAGCTTTGCATTGCGATTTTTCAACTCATCACTTTTCTTTTGTGCAGCAATAACTTGTCGATCCAATTCCCATACACGAAACCAACCGCCCTTACCTAACCAAAGGGGAAATTGAATTAGCAGCAATAAAACAGAAAGAAAAAGTGTGATAAGACGCATCACGCATGATGAGAAATTAAAAACAATTCAGCGGAGAGAGGCGATGCTCTCTACCGCCAAATTATTTCTGGATTTCTTTTTATTTCAAGTTATAAAAAGCAGAGCGACCCGGATAGCTAGCGATATCACCTAAATCTTCTTCAATACGCAACAACTGATTGTACTTCGCCATACGATCAGAGCGTGACATAGAACCAGTCTTGATTTGTAATGCATTCATCCCAACAGCAATATCAGCAATCGTGCTGTCCTCAGTTTCACCAGAACGATGGGAGATAACTGCGGTATATGACGCGCGCTTAGCCATTTCTATGGCCGCAAATGTTTCTGTTAAGGTACCTATTTGATTAATTTTGATCAGAATCGAGTTAGCAATCCCTTTTTGAATGCCTTCACGCAAAATCTTGGTATTGGTGACAAACAAATCATCGCCAACCAATTGGACCTTGTTGCCCAAAACTTTGGTCAGCGTCGCCCAACCTTCCCAATCATTTTCTGCCATCGCATCTTCAATAGAAATAATCGGGTACTTGTTGCACCATGTTTCCAACAAGTTAGTAAAGTCTGTCGATGACAATACCAAGCCTTCACCTTCCAAATGATACTTTCCGTCTTTATAAAATTCGCTAGCTGCACAATCCAAACCCAGCGCAATTTGCGTACCTGGCTCATAGCCAGCCACCTCTATCGCCTGAATAATCAATTTAATAGCATCTTCATGATTATCGACAGATGGCGCAAATCCACCCTCATCACCTACCGCAGTGGTCAAACCTTTGTCATGCAAGA
>CAZMPS010000037.1:5977-10275 GCA_964568305.1 uncultured Burkholderiaceae bacterium | reverse complement strand
AAACACCTCTGCGCCATAACGCAATGCTTCACGAAAACTCGGCGCACCAACTGGAATAATCATGAATTCTTGGATATCAAGATTATTATCAGCATGCGCACCGCCATTGATAACATTCATCATCGGAACTGGCATTTGCATTGCAGCAGAACCACCAAAATAACGGTACAAAGGCAAACCAGCCTCTTCAGCCGCCGCTTTAGCAACCGCCATTGAAACTGCGAGCATTGCATTCGCGCCTAAACGACTTTTGTTTTCAGTTCCATCAAGGTCAATCAAAGTGCGATCAAGGAAAGCTTGTTCATTGGCATCCAATCCCATGATGGCTTCAGAAATTTCGGTATTGATATTTTCACAAGCTTGTAATACACCCTTACCCAAATAACGCTTTTTGTCGCCATCGCGCAACTCAATCGCTTCACGTGAACCTGTCGAAGCACCAGAAGGCACTGAAGCGCGCCCCATCACACCGGACTCCAACAACACATCACATTCAACAGTCGGATTGCCACGCGAATCAATAATTTCACGACCAATAATGTCAACAATAGCGCTCATGCACACTCCCAAAACAAATTAAGTAAATTAAGAAAAATTGGATTCCAAAAAACCATTTTTTTTAACAACACGATCCAAATCCACCAATGTTGTCAGTAATTCTTTCATACGTGACAAAGGCACGGCATTCGGTCCATCTGACATGGCAAGTGCCGGATTAGGATGTGTTTCCATAAACAAACCCGCCACGCCAACAGCCACAGCAGCACGCGCCAATACCGGCACAAATTCGCGCTGCCCACCAGATGTACCTCCCTGCCCTCCCGGCAATTGCACAGAATGGGTGGCGTCAAACACAACTGGGCAATTTGTTTCACGCATAATGGCAAGCGAACGCATATCAGAAACCAAATTGTTATAACCAAACGAAGCACCGCGCTCACAAACCATAAAATTATCTTCCGGCAAATTTGCCGCCTTTGCTGCCACGCGGGCTTTGTCCACAACATTCTTCATGTCATGTGGAGCAAGAAATTGACCTTTCTTGATATTCACAGGTTTACCGGATTGCGCACAAGCATGGATAAAATCAGTCTGCCTACACAAAAAAGCAGGCGTCTGCAATACATCAACCACGGCTGCGACCGGTTTGATTTCTTCTACAGCATGAATATCAGTGAGTACAAATACATCCAACCGCTTCTTCACATCGGCCAATATTTCCAAACCTTTTTCCATTCCCAAACCACGAAAAGAAGTACCCGAAGAACGATTGGCTTTATCAAAAGAAGACTTATAGATAAAGGGAATGCCTAGCGTGCTAGTGATTTCTTTTAATGTAGAGGCAGTATCAAAAGCCATTTGGCGCGATTCAATCACGCATGGCCCCGCAATCAAAAAAAATGGCTGCTCTAAGCCAATTTCAAAATTGCAGAGATTCATGCCACAACCTTTGTTGATTTTTTATGCGCCAACGCTGCCTTAATGAAAGAAATAAACAAAGGATGTCCATCACGTGGCGTGGACTTAAATTCTGGATGATATTGCACGCCCAAATACCATGGATGCGCCAGTTGACCTGAGCGTGGCAACTCCATGATTTCACACAAATTTTCGGTAGGTGTACGAGCAGAAACAACCAATCCTGCCGCCTCCACGCGATCCAAATAATGATTATTTGCCTCATAACGATGACGATGACGCTCTGTGACGACATTGCCATAAATTTCAGCCGCTAAGGTGCCAGGAACGATTGCGCATGTCTGCGCACCGAGACGCATCGTACCACCCATATCTGAATTCTCATCACGACGCTCAACCTTGCCATCATGGTTTTGCCACTCATTGATCAAGGCAACGACTGGTTGATCAGTTTCAGCGTCAAACTCAGTCGAATTGGCCGAACTTAAACCTGCCACATTGCGCGCATACTCAATCAAGGCAACCTGCATGCCCAAGCAAATTCCCAGGTAGGGAATTTTGTTTTCACGTGCATATTGAGCGGCGATGATCTTACCTTCGACACCGCGCTTACCAAAACCACCTGGAACTAAAATGGCATCATATTTTTCCAAATGAGCCGGCCCACGCGCTTCAATATCTTCCGAATCAAGATATTCGATATTGACCCTGCTTTCCGTATGAATACCTGCATGACGTAAAGCTTCCGTCAATGATTTATACGATTCCGTCAAGTCAACATATTTACCTACCATACCGATGGTGATTTCATGTTTAGGATTTTCCAATGCGTATACCAATTTATTCCACATTGACAAATCAGCAGACTTGGGGGACAAATTCAACTTCTCACAAACAATCGTATCCAACCCCTGATCGTGCAGCATTTGTGGGATTTTATAGATCGTATCAACATTCCATACTGAAATAACCGCATTTTCTTGGACGTTAGAAAACAGAGAAATTTTAGCCAACTCATCTTCCGGTATGGGTCGATCGGCACGACACAACAATGCATCAGGAGAAATACCAATTTCTCGCAACTTTTGCACACTATGTTGAGTAGGTTTGGTTTTCAATTCGCCGGCCGAAGCCAAATAAGGAACCAAAGTCAAATGCACGAACGCCGCTGCGTGGCGACCAGCACGTAAACTCAATTGACGAGCAGCCTCCAAAAATGGGAGGGACTCAATGTCACCGACAGTACCGCCAATTTCAACTAGTGCAATATCATAATTTTCCGCACCACGGTAAATATAGTCCTGAATTTCATTAGTAATATGAGGAATGACCTGAACAGTCTTACCAAGATACTCACCACGCCGCTCTTTACGTATAACAGACTCGTAAATCTGACCAGTAGTAAAATTGTTTAGCTTTTTCATTCTGGTGGTAATGAAACGCTCATAATGACCAAGGTCAAGATCGGTTTCTGCTCCATCGTCAGTCACAAATACCTCACCATGCTGAAATGGACTCATGGTACCCGGATCCACATTAATGTAAGGATCGAGCTTCATCATGGTAACTTTAAGGCCGCGCGATTCTAAAATCGCCGCAAGAGAGGCTGCCGCAATTCCCTTTCCTAGAGAAGACACGACACCACCTGTGATAAATACAAACTTGGTCATTGGAAAAAAACGCCGAATGGCACTAGCGGGAAATGGAAATTATACCGCAACACCCAAGCTACTTGTAAGAATAAATATTTCACCACACGCAACGCTTATCACCTTTTTTACCAAAAAAAGTTAAGAAATCTTTTAAAATCTAGCAATCAAACTATATTGAGACGCAATTAAGCGGAAATTGATAAAAATTGATAAATATAGCCGTATAAAAAATACAGCAGCAATTTTTATGCCCCACACAAACACGAAATATTTTAGACATCGACGAAAATTGAACGACAATTTGCACACGTCCAAATCCGACACATCTAACGAACCAAAATTCGGTCGACTGCTACTGATATTAGCAATGGCTGTCGTAGTAATTTTAGCAATCACTCTTCTCAGCGAAGCATTTTATTCATCATCAAACAACCAATAACACCCAATCATTACGAAGCAAATTTAATTTACTGAATTTGCTTATTCACAATCCATATAAGCGCAATTTGTTAGAACAATCGAATTACCTTAAAATATCGCGTTTTGCAGCTAAATAGATGTATCAAATTAGCGATCGTTAACCTATTTCAAAAATTATAGATAGGAATGTTATGACTCACGTTGTCACTGAATCTTGCATCCATTGTCGCTATACTGACTGTGTAGATGTATGTCCGGTAGATTGCTTCCGCGAAGGTCCAAATTTTCTGGCAATTGATCCCGATGAATGCATAGATTGCGCAGTTTGTGTGGCCGAATGCCCCGTGAATGCAATTTATGCAGAAGAAGATGTCCCAGCAGATCAACAAAAATTTATCAAAATTAACGCAGATCTTGCGCGCGCTTGGCCATCCATCACAAAAACCAAGAGCCCTCTCGAAGACGCCGAAAAATGGAAAGATGTCAAAGATAAGTTACAGTATCTTGTCAGCTAAAGTACACAACCAGTACAACAAGAATCGCCCAAAAATAATACAAAAACAATAATTTAAACATTAAATTATTAAAACAAAACAGGACACGAATAGTCGTATGGAAAACAGTACCAACACTACATCAACCACGGCTTCCGGTGCCGCTAACATAGTCACGCAACAAGGACTAATCGAAACCGATGCCGTCATTATTGGCGCGGGCCCAGTTGGGCTGTTTCAAGTTTTTGAACTAGGCTTATTGGAAATCAAAGCGCATGTTATTGATTCCCTAGCCCATGTAGGCGGGCAGTGT
>CAZMPS010000037.1:0-5967 GCA_964568305.1 uncultured Burkholderiaceae bacterium | reverse complement strand
CAAATTGATCCATTTGGCCCCACTTTCCACCTTAACCAGGAAGTGACAGTTGTTGAGCAACGTGAAGATGGTCGTTTTAATGTAGAAACATCAATCGGCACACGCTTTCTGACCAAAACCATTTTTATTGCTGCTGGCGTGGGCTCATTCCAACCTCGCACCTTGAAAGTGGATGGCATTGAGCAGTTTGATGGAACGCAATTGTTCTATCGGGTCAAAGATCCCGTTCAATTCCACAACAAGAATTTGGTTATTTGCGGTGGTGGCGACTCAGCATTGGATTGGGCGCTCAATTTTGTTGGCAAAGCCGAGTCGGTCATTTTGTTACATCGTCGTGAAGATTTTCGTGCTGCGCCTGCTTCAGTTGCCAAAATGCACGCCTTATGCGAAGAATTTGAAATGCAATTGATTATTGGACAAGTTAGCGGATTTGAAACACATGATAACAAATTGTCTGAAATCAAAGTCACTGGCTCTGATGGTGTAACACGTCGCCTTCCCCTTGATATGTTGTTAGTATTTTTTGGCTTATCCCCCAAACTTGGCCCTATTGCCGAATGGAGTTTAGAGATTGAGCGTAAGCAACTCAAAGTCATGAACACCGAAAAATTCGAAACCAATATTCCAGGGATTTTTGCCGTCGGTGATATCAACACGTACCCAGGCAAGAAGAAACTGATTTTGTCTGGCTTCCATGAAGCAGCTTTGGCTGCTTTTGGTGCGGCACCTTATATTTTCCCAGAAAAGAAAATACATATGCAATACACCACCACATCACCAAAACTACATAAAATTCTTGGTGTGGAAAGCCCGGTATTTGACTAAAAACCTTAGTAGTTTCAAGTATCTAAACTGGCACCTAGGTACTTAAAGTTTATCCAATAAAAAAAGCCTGGATACTCTTGTTGAGATCCAGGCTTTTTAACGCACACTTATTTTTTATAAACTGCCAATTTATGATGTGCGGCCAGTTCTTATTGCACAACTTTTTAATTATTGTGCTGCCACTTTTTTAGCATGTGCTTTTTTATGGTGTTTTTTCTTAGCGTGTTTTTTATGTTTCTTGACAACGTGATGACTAGCTGAAGCGGTTGAAGTCACAGGATCAGCAGATTGTGCGAAAGCTGTACCCATTGCAAAGGTTGCAGCGACAAGAATGGCGATTATTTTTTTCATGCTAATTCCTTTGAAAGTTATCCGTAAACAATCTTTTACGTACCGATATAACGTATCTAAAGTTAAATTTGTTGACACAAAACGGGATTTTTGGGGATATATCACATTGTTAAATAGAAAAAAAATAAGACACAATTTATTTTCACAAGCTATTGATAAAAAAGAAGTTTCTAGCTACAATGTCGCCTTTCCAATTTTGGAAACTTTTAAGGAGTCGCTTATGGCACGTGTCTGCCAAGTCACCGGGAAGAAGCCTATGGTGGGCAATAATGTTTCCCATGCAAACAATAAAACCAAACGTCGTTTTTTGCCTAACTTGCAAAACCGTCGTATCTTCGTTGAATCAGAAAATCGCTGGGTTTCTCTGCGTTTATCTAATGCTGGTTTGCGCATCATCGATAAAATTGGTATCGATGCTGTACTGGCTGATATGCGTGCACGCGGTGAAAAAGTCTAACTAGCAAAATAAAGGAATTACCATGGCTAAATCAGGCCGCGACAAAATCAAATTAGAATCGACCGCAGAAACGGGGCATTTCTACACAACAACAAAAAACAAACGTACTACCCCAGAAAAATTAGAGATAATGAAATTCGATCCTAAAGCGCGTAAACACGTTAAATACAAAGAAACAAAAATCAAATAAATTTAATTAAATTTATTGATCATAAAAAAACCGCTCCTTAAGAAGAGCGGTTTTTTTATAGGTTTTTACTTTTCAAACTTCTTCATACAAAGGCAGAGTCAAGAACTCAGCAAATGACTCGGCAGTCGACATTTCCGCGAAAATCGTAGCAGCACGATCGTAAGTTTGCGTTCCAGTATTTGCCGTCGCACTTGCACCAGCCAGCACTTCTTTTACCTTAGCCAACTCCTCTGGAATCATGGCAAGCACCATTTCACGGCTTACTTTACGCCCATCTTGCAACACACCTTTTGGTGAACGTATCCATTGCCACACTTGAGAACGACTAATTTCTGCAGTCGCCGCATCTTCCATCAAATTATGAATCGGCACACAGCCATTGCCTGCCAACCAGCTGCCAAGATAATGAATACCAACATTGATGTTGTAACGTAAACCGGCTTCGGTAATTGGTGTTTCTGGTTGAAAGTTCAATAAATCAGCAGCACGGACTTCCACATCAGGACGTTGTTTATCAATTTGATTGGGTTTATCACCCAACACTTTTTTAAATTCTTGCATCGCCAAATCAACCAAGCCTGGATGCGCAACCCAACCACCATCATAGCCATCACCTGCGTCACGGCCTTTGTCGTTACGCACACCTTCCATAGCTACTTGATTTTTTTCTGGATCATTTTTGATAGGAATCAAGGCAGACATTCCACCAATCGCTGGTGCTTGGCGTTTGTGGCAGGTTTTCAACAATAACAATGCATAAGAACGCATGAATGGCGCCGTCATCGTAACTTTAGGACGATCAGCCAAGCAGAAATTTTGGTCTAATTTAAATTTCTTAATGCAGGAAAAAATGTAATCCCAACGACCCGCATTCAAACCAGCACTGTGTTCACGCAACTCATACAAAATTTCATCCATCTCAAAGGCAGCCAAGATGGTCTCAATCAACACCGTTGCTTTGATGCTACCTTGTGCTAAACCCAACTCGTTTTGCGTCATGACGAAAACATCATTCCACAAACGTGCCTCAAGGTGCGACTCCATTTTTGGCAAATAAAAATACGGGCCAACACCGCGCGCTAATTGCTCCTTCGCGTTATGAAACATGAATAGTGCAAAATCGAACAAGCCACCAGAAACACGTTTCCCGTCAACCAACACATGTTTTTCGTCTAAATGCCAACCACGTGGGCGTACTAACAAAGTCGCCGTTTTTTCGTTGAGCTTGTAGCTTTTGCCGTTTTGCTCCATGGAAATGGTCTTACGCACCGCATCCATCATATTAATTTGGCCAGACAGTTGATTATCCCAATTCGGCGTATTGGAATCCTCAAAATCCGTCATATAACTATCGGCGCCAGAATTTAAGGCGTTAATCACCATTTTGCGCTCTACCGGCCCCGTAATTTCAACCCGCCGACATTCCAAAGCTTTCGGAAGAGGACTGATGCGCCAATCACCTTCTCGAACATGCTGAGTTTCTGGCAAAAAGTCAGGACGCTCCCCTGCATCCAAACGCTTGGCACGTTCAACGCGCAACGCCAATAATTCTTGCCGACGTGGCTCAAAAGCACGCGCCAATTTGGCTACTAAAGCCAAGGCTGCGGGCGTTAAAATTTGTTGATATTCAGGCTTGATGGGAGCGTGGATTTCCATCCCTTGTGGCAATTGCAATTGCGTCATTTTTTGTGTGATCCTATAAACATTTCAGAAAAACCGCCATTTTACGCCATGTATCGGCATATCCCAGCAAGCGCACATCCACGAATGCATGCCCTACTTTATAATGCTAGTTTTTGCAAAATGAAGCCAAATCATGGAATTAGCTAAATCTTTCGAGCCTGCCGATATTGAAAAAAACTGGCGTACGGAATGGGAAAAACGCGAATATTACACCGCCACCACCGACACCGACACCGACAAAGCTGCGTTTAGTATTCAACTACCCCCACCGAATGTCACCGGTACCTTGCATATGGGCCATGCATTTAACCAAACCATCATGGATGGCTTGGTGCGTTATCACCGCATGCTGGGTCATAACACGGCTTGGATTCCCGGCACCGATCATGCTGGTATCGCCACGCAGATCGTGGTGGAACGCCAATTGGAAGCCAAAAAAATCTCACGCCATGATTTGGGACGCGAAAAATTCATCGAAAAAGTCTGGGAATGGAAAGAGCAATCCGGCTCCACCATTACCGGCCAAATGCGTCGCCTGGGCGCGTCAGCTGATTGGGCACGGGAATACTTCACCATGGATGAAACGCGCTCCAAGATAGTCTGCAATGTGTTTGTCCAATTATTTGAGCAAGGTTTGATTTATCGCGGCAAACGCTTGGTGAATTGGGATCCAGTGCTAGGTACAGCTGTCTCTGATCTGGAAGTCGTGTCGGAAGAAGAGGATGGCTTCATGTGGCATATCCGCTATCCTTTGGCGGATGGCAGCGGGCATTTAACCGTGGCCACCACACGACCAGAAACCATGCTGGGCGACGTGGCAGTCGCAGTCGATCCAACCGACGAGCGCTACCAGCATCTGATTGGCAAGATGCTGACATTACCGCTATGCGAAAGGGACATTCCGATTATTGCGGATACCTATGTTGATAAAGCATTCGGCACCGGTTGCGTCAAAATCACGCCAGCGCATGACTTTAATGACTATGCAGTCGGGCAACGGCACAAGCTGCCACTGATTAATATTTTCACACTTGATGCAAAAATTAACGAGCACGGTGCGGCACCTTATCAAGGCTTAGATCGCTTTGCTGCACGTAAACAAATCATCGCCGATCTAGATGCGAAAGGTTTGTTAGCCGAAGTCAAACCACACAAATTGATGGTGCCACGCGGCGACCGCACTGGCGTGGTGATCGAACCGATGTTGACCGATCAATGGTTTGTTGCGATGAGCAAAGCCGCGCCTGAAGGCACGCACTTCCCAGGCAAATCGATTGCAGAAGTCGCATTAGAAAAAGTGGCCAATGGCGAAATCACCTTCATGCCTGAAAACTGGACCAATACTTACAATCAATGGTTAAACAACATTCAGGACTGGTGTATTTCACGCCAACTCTGGTGGGGTCATCAAATTCCCGCTTGGTACGATGAAGAAGGCAATATCTACGTCGCCAACACCGAACAGGAAGCACAAGCACAAGCTGGCGATCGCAAAATTAAACGCGATGAAGACGTATTGGATACCTGGTTCTCCTCTGCTTTGGTGCCTTTTTCTACCTTAGGCTGGCCACAAGAAACACCGGACTATCAGCTCTTCTTGCCCTCCTCCGTCTTGGTCACCGGTTTCGACATCATCTTTTTCTGGGTGGCGCGCATGGTGATGATGACGACCCACTTTACTGGCAAAGTGCCGTTTAAAACCGTGTATGTCCATGGTTTGGTGCGTGATGCCAGTGGCCAAAAAATGTCCAAATCCAAAGGCAATACGCTGGATCCTATCGATCTCATTGACGGAATCGACATCGAATCCCTGGTAGCCAAACGGACTGCTGGCTTAATGAATCCGAAACAAGCAGAAAACATCGCCAAAGCGACGCGCAAAGAATTTCCTGATGGCATTTCAGCCTATGGCACCGATGCACTGCGCTTCACCATGGCGAGCTATGCCTCATTGGGGCGTAATATTAATTTCGACTTGCACCGATGTGACGGTTATCGCAATTTCTGTAACAAATTATGGAATGCGACCCGCTTTGTTTTGATGAATACCGAAGGCAAAGATTGCGGTATTGACTTAAGCATTACCAATCCATCCGACGCATCCGCATTTTCTGCTGCGGATCGCTGGATTATTTCCACCTTGCAACGCACTGAAGCCGAAGTTGAAAAGGGATTTGCTGACTTCCGTTTCGACAATATTGCCTCTGCTATTTATAAATTTATCTGGGATGAATATTGCGACTGGTATCTTGAAATCGCAAAAGTGCAAATTCAGCATGGCAACGAAGCACAACAACGCGCAACACGCCATACCTTGCTGCGCGTGCTGGAAACCATTTTGCGCCTGGCGCACCCTATTATTCCGTTTATTACGGAAGAGCTCTGGCAAACCGTTGCGCCATTGACGAGAGGCCAAGATGCGCCAGCGCCAGCAACAGCGGCGTCCATCATGTTGCAGGCT
>CAZMPS010000036.1:8371-11396 GCA_964568305.1 uncultured Burkholderiaceae bacterium | reverse complement strand
TTGTTATACCGCTCTTGATTTGGGTGTCGAAGTCGTGCCCGTACTCAATAAAATTGATTTGCCAAATGCCGATCCACCCACTGCAATTGCTGAAATTGAGGATGTGATTGGAATTGATGCTGCTGATGCTGTGCATTGCTCTGCCAAAACAGGCCTTGGTGTATTGGATGTGTTGGAGTCATTAATTAGCAAGGTGCCGCCTCCAGAAGGCGATGTGGATGCGCCTTTGCAAGCCTTGGTAGTAGATTCCTGGTTCGATAATTATGTTGGCGTGGTGATGTTGGTACGCGTCATTAATGGCACTTTGTCACCTAAAGATAAGATTTTATTAATGGCCAGTGGCTCTCAGCATTTGGTCGAAAGCGTTGGTGTCTTTACGCCTAAATCCGTACCGCGTCCGGCATTAACTGCTGGGCAGGTTGGTTTTATCATCGCTGGCATTAAAGAACTCAAAGCGGCCAAAGTTGGCGATACCGTGACTTTGGCGAATAAACCTGCTGTAGCGCCTTTGCCTGGTTTTAAGGAGGTTCAACCACAGGTATTTGCCGGTTTGTTTCCAGTCGAAGCTAATCAGTACGATGCCTTGCGTGATTCGTTAGAGAAATTGAAGTTGAACGACGCTGCTTTGCAGTATGAGCCAGAAGTATCTCAAGCTCTGGGTTTTGGTTTTCGTTGCGGTTTCCTGGGTTTGTTGCACATGGAAATTGTGCAAGAACGTCTGGAGCGTGAATTTGACATGGATTTGATTACTACTGCGCCAACGGTAATCTACGAAGTATTGCAACGAGATGGGACGATTATTAAGGTTGATAATCCATCTAAAATGCCAGATCCTTCCAAGATCGAAGAGGTGCGGGAGCCCATTGTTTCTGTCAGTTTGTATATGCCGCAGGAATACGTTGGTTCGGTTATTACCTTGTGTGTTCAAAAGCGTGGTATTCAGTTAGACATGAGTTATCACGGCAAGCAAGTCAAACTGACTTATGAAATGCCGATGGCAGAAATCGTGCTGGATTTTTTTGATAAATTGAAATCAACTTCTCGTGGCTATGCCTCAATGGAGTATGAGTTTAAACAATATCAACCAGCAGACGTAGTCAAGGTCGATATGTTGATTAATGGCGAGCGTGTCGATGCGCTTGCCATGATCGTGCATCGTTCTAATAGTCAATATCGTGGTCGTACGATTGCCAGTAAGATGCGTGAGTTGATTCCTCGGCAGATGTTTGATGTGGCGATTCAGGCGACCATTGGTTCGAATATTATTTCGCGTGAAAACGTTAAAGCATTGCGCAAAAACGTGTTGGCGAAGTGTTATGGTGGCGATATTAGTCGTAAACGAAAATTGCTCGAAAAACAAAAAGCGGGTAAGAAACGCATGAAACAAGTGGGTTCTGTTGAGATTCCACAAGAAGCATTCTTGGCGATTTTACAAGTGGATGATCAATAAACATGCAAGATATATTAAGCAATTTTGCCCTGATTTTATTTGTCTTGACTATCGTGACTGGCATAGTCTGGTTTTTGGACGTATTTTATTTGGCTAAACAACGTCGTCTTCAAGCTGACGCTGCGTTGCGTGAGTTTGATGCACGTAATGCGAAATTGCAGGCTGAAGGTGTCCGTTCTCAAGAGGGGAGTCGTGCCGAGATAGAAGCTAATTTGCTTAAGCGACCAACTTGGGTGGAGTATTCAGGTAGCTTTTTCCCTGTGATTGCACTGGTGTTCTTTTTGCGCTCGTTTTTGTTCGAGCCATTTAAAATACCATCGAGCTCTATGGTTCCGACTTTGGTGATTGGTGATTTGATTTTGGTTAACAAGTTTATTTACGGTATCAGGTTGCCAATTATTAATAAAAAGATTATTGAGTTGAACAACCCACAACGTGGTGATGTGATGGTTTTTAAATATCCCAAGGATATGTCACTCGATTACATTAAACGCGTGGTTGGTGTTCCTGGCGATAGGGTTGTATATGAAAACAAGCGTTTGACGGTGAATGGAAAAGAGCTGTCCTATCAAGCATTGCCTGATTATTTAAATGAAGAAAATTTAACTTACTCCAAGCAATTCGTAGAAAAGCTTGGTTCGGTACAGCATAAAATTTTGAATGATGAACGTGCACCAAGTTTTGTACGCGATCCTGACGATTTTCCTCAGCGCGAGTTGTGCAATTACAGTGCGGAGGGTTTTTCTTGTACCGTTCCGGCTGGGCATTATTTCATGATGGGTGATAATCGAGATAACAGTGCCGATAGTCGTTATTGGGGTTTTGTTCCAGATAAAAATATTGTATGTAAAGCGTTTTTTGTTTGGATGAATCTAAGTAACGTAAAACGTATCGGTGGTTTTAAGTAATTTTAAGTAGTTTTAAGTAGTTTTTGATAATTCAAATTTCAATAATTTTTAGCAGAACTAGGGTCGTTTTAATGAAGTACCGGGCAAAAATTTGGCAGCAAGGTTTAGCTTTATCCAGTCTTATTTTTGCGTTGGCCATTATGTTCGTGGCTGTCGTTGCGGCGGTTAAAGTGGTGCCTGCTGCAATTGAATATAACGCTGTCCAGCGGGCAATTGTGGCCGCTAAGACATCGGGTAATAGTGCGCGAGAAATTCAGGATTCTTTTGATAAGCAGGTCAGTGTCTATAAAATTACTTCGATTTCTAGTCGAGATTTAGAAATTGTTCAGCGTGGTGGTGAGTTTGATGTGAGTTTTGCTTACCAAAAAAAATATCCCTTATTTGGCCCGGTTAGCCTGGTGTTTGATTATGTCGGTTCTACGGCCAAATCTGCCACCCAGAAAACAATTAATTAATAAACTAATAAAATTTAGAACGATCAATGCAGATGGATCCTATGCTATTGCAAAACAGGCTGGGCCATACTTTTCACAATATTGAATTATTGCAACAGGCTTTGACGCATCGCAGTCATAGCGTTTCTCATAACGAGCGGCTTGAGTTTTTGGGTGATTCAGTTTTGAATTGCGTGATTGCCACTCTTCTTTATGAGCGGTATAGCAATATT
>CAZMPS010000036.1:0-8361 GCA_964568305.1 uncultured Burkholderiaceae bacterium | reverse complement strand
TTATCCCGCTTGCGCGCTAATTTAGTTAAGCAGCAAGCTTTGTATGAAATTGCACAAAATATAGATTTGTCACAATTCTTACGTTTGGGTGAGGGTGAGTTGAAATCGGGTGGTTTTCGCCGTCCATCGATTTTGGCAGATACGCTAGAAGCTGTATTGGGTGCTGTATTTCTGGATGCAGGATTTCCTGTTGTGCAGAATGTTATTCGCGCTTTGTATTTGCCCATGTTGGATACTGTGGATCCACATGCTTTAGGAAAAGATGCAAAAACTTTGTTGCAAGAGTATCTGCAAAGTAAAAGAATTTCCCTTCCGCAATATAGCGTGGTCGCGACGCACGGTGCTGCGCACAGTCAAGAATTTGAAATTGAGTGCGTGATTCCCAAACTATCTATTCGTGTTTATGGTCGTGGTATTAGCAGGCGTGCAGGGGAGCAGGCTGCTGCGAAGTTAGCTTTAGATGCCGTGCCGGCTGCTTTGATGAAAGTTCCTGTTTCTGGACGTAAAAAACAAGTCCATCCCACACAACTTAAACTGATTGGAATTGCAACCATTCAATCGGATGATTCATCGAATGACTCCAATAAAGTTAAGTAATTTAAGTAATTTAAGTAATTTAATTAACTTAATTGATTTTATTGTAATTTCACTTTTTACCTAATGCGCAAAATCGTATGACAGAATTCATTTCAGCATCCTCTGCAATGTCTGGTGCGGCCGCTCCTTTTCGCTGTGGTTATGTTGCGATTGTCGGTCGTCCTAATGTTGGCAAGTCGACTTTAATGAATACCTTGATTGGCGCAAAAGTGAGCATTACCTCGCGCAAGGCACAAACTACGCGTCATCGTATTACTGGTGTTAACACAGTTGCTGACGCGCAATTTATTTATGTGGATACGCCGGGTTTTCAGACTCGTCATGCGCATGCATTGAATAAAACGTTGAACAAGACTGTTAATAACACCTTGACCTCATCTGATGTTGTCTTGTTTGTTATTGAGGCGGGTGTTTTTGGTACGGCTGATCAGCAAGTGTTAGATTTGATTCCAAACAATGTGCCATGCATTTTGGTGATTAATAAGGCTGATCAGGTGAAAGATAAAGCCATACTATTGCCATTTGTGCAAAAAATAGCCGCTAAGCGTGATTTCTTCGCGATTGTGCCTGTTTCGGCCAAATTGCGTTTTCAATTAGATAATTTACAGACTGAAATTAAACGCGTTTTACCTGAAAATCCGCCTATTTTTGGGGAAGATGACATTACTGATCGTAGTGAAAAATTCTTGGCGGCAGAAATTGTCCGGGAAAAACTGTTTCGCCTAGTCGGTGACGAATTACCTTATACCAGCACGGTGGTGATTGAAAAATTTGAGCAAGAAGGCAATTTGCGACGCATTTTTGCTGCCATTTTGGTTGAGCGTGACACGCAAAAATCGATGGTGATTGGGCAAAAAGGGAGTCGGTTGAAGGAGATTTCCACGCAATCGCGGCTCGATATGGAAAAGTTATTCGACGCGCCGGTGTATCTTGAGATTTGGGTGAAAGTGCAATCAGGCTGGGCGGATAACGAAGCCGGTTTGCGTGCTTATGGTTATGAGTAATTTAACTAAAATGCCGTAACCAAAACGCAGTTATTCATCAATGTTCATCAATATTCAACCATCTTCACACGGTCTTTTTTTCACCAGTGCTTAATAAAGACAGCCCAAAAGACTACAAAAAAGAACATCGCATCGTCCATCAACCTGGCTTTGTGTTGCACAGTTATCCCTACAAAGAAACCAGTTTGATTGTTGATATATTTACACGTGATTATGGCCGTATCGCTTTGATTGCCAAGGGGGCTAAGCGGCCACATTCAACCTTGCGTGGTGTGTTGCAAACTTTTCAGCCGCTTTCTATTACCTGGAGTGGCAAATCCGAATTGCGTACTTTACACGCAGCGGAATGGGTGGGTGGTCTTTTGCCGTTGGAAAAATCTGCTTTGTTGTGTGGCTTTTATCTCAATGAATTATTGGTAAAGATGCTAGCGCGCGATGATCCACATCCTGCTTTATTTGCTCATTACGTCAGTACGCTGAATCAATTGGCGCATGATGAATCCGTCTCCATCGTATTGCGCAAATTTGAGCGTGCGCTGTTGAAAGAAATCGGCGTATTAAGCGATTTCACGCTATGTACCGCTAGCAAACAAGCGGTTGATCCTTTGCAACTTTATGTGGTTGACCCTGAGCACGGTCCACGCCCAGCGCAGCCAGTCGATAGTTGGCCGCCGATATCCGGTAAAACCTTGCTCGATATTGAGCGCGAAGATTATGCCGACGTGACGACACAGATGCAAAGCAAGTTCTTGATGCGTGCTTTGTTGACTCATCATTTAGGTAATGCATCACTGAATACACGACAAATTTTGTTGGATTTAATGCAGTTATAGGAGCACATTTTGATGAATTTTTTGCAAGCGAATCAACCAAACATCGCTCTGGGGGTCAATATTGATCATGTCGCCACGCTGCGCAATGCGCGTGCCGCGACGTATCCCGATCCTTTGCGCGCCGCTTTGTTGGCGGAGGAGGCGGGGGCGGATGCGATTACGCTGCATTTGCGCGAAGATCGTCGTCATATTAAGGATGCGGATGTGATTGCAATGCGTCCATTGTTAAAGACGCGTATGAATTTGGAGTGTGCAATCACGGCGGAAATGCTGGATTTTGCCTGCCGCATCAAGCCGCAAGATGTGTGTTTGGTGCCAGAAAGACGTGCAGAAATTACGACAGAAGGTGGCTTGGATGTGGTACGTCTTTTTCCGCAAGTGCAAGCGGCGATTAAACAATTGCAGGCGGAAAACATTCGGGTGAGCTTATTCATCGATCCTGCCCCATTGCAAGTGCAAGCGGCGGTTGAAGCGGGGGCGCCAGTGATTGAATTGCATACCGGCACTTATGCCGATGCCGACGATGCTGAGAAGCAACAGGCCGCATTGGCGCGCGTGCAGCAAAGCACGATAGAAGGCGTGAAGCGCGGTTTGATCGTCAATGCGGGTCACGGTTTGCATTACACCAATGTGCAGGCGATTGCGGCGATTCCTGATATCACTGAATTAAACATCGGCCACGCCATCGTGGCGCATGCGGTATTTGTCGGTTGGCAAGCGGCGGTGCGGGAAATGAAATCCCTGATGTGGGCAGCGCGCTTGGCTGCGCTCAATCCTGCTTAATACCGCGATGATTTTCGGCATAGGTACGGACATCGTTCAAATCTCGCGCATACAAGCAGCGTATGCGCGACATGGTGAGCGCTTGGCAGAAAAAATCCTTGGCCCTTTAGAACTGCCAATTTACAAGCAACGCCAGGAAAAATTCCCCGCCCGCGCCATCCGTTTTTTAGCCACGCGCTTTGCGGCGAAAGAAGCATTTCTCAAAGCCATCAATCTCCAAGTTCCTATGAATTGGCATGCGATGCAAATACTGAGCGAACCTGGTGGTCGGCCAAGATTGGTGACTAACGGTGCGCTGGCCGAGTTTATGGCGCAGCACGCGTTGTCGGCGCAAGTGTCGATGAGTGACGAGGCGGACTATGTGGTGGCTTTTGTGATAGTGGAAAAGAATCAAAAGTGAATGAGATAAAAAATATGCACAATACAAACTTAAACCATACACATCCCAACCTCGGTCCAGTCATGTTGGACGTTGTCTCCACCATATTAAATGCCGACGATATCCGCCGTATTCAGCATCCTTTAACTGGCGGCGTTATTTTATTCGCTCGCAATTATGAAAATCGCGCGCAATTAACAGCGTTGACCGAAGCGATCCATGTAGCACGGCCTGGGATTTTGATTGCTGTCGATCATGAAGGTGGACGCGTACAGCGCTTCAAAACTGATGGTTTTACCAAGCTTCCAACCATGCGCAGCTTGGGCGCATTGTGGGATCAAAATCCTGTGCTAGCGAGCAAGGCGGCGACTGCGGTTGGCTATGTTTTGGCGGCGGAGTTGCGTGCTTGCGGTGTAGATTTATCTTTCACGCCAGTACTCGATTTGGATTACGGCGCCTCCAGCGTGATCGGTGACCGAGCATTTCATCGTGATGCATCAATAGTGAGTGCATTGGCAAAAAGCTTAAATCACGGTTTATTGCTAGCCGGCATGAAAAATTGCGGCAAGCATTTCCCCGGCCATGGTTTTGTGGCGGCAGATTCTCACCTTGCGGTGCCGGTTGATACCCGTAGTTTGCAAGAAATCCTGGCGCAAGATGCGGTTCCCTACGACGACTTGGGCATGAGTTTGTCCGCAGTCATGCCAGCGCATGTGATTTATCCCGAAGTCGATGCGCATCCGGCTGGATTTTCCAAAAAATGGTTGAACATATTGCGCTATGACATGGGCTTTCAAGGCGTCATCTTCAGCGATGACTTAAGCATGGAAGGCGCCAGCGTCGCCGGCGACGTCACCGCCGGTGCGCACGCTGCATTGGCCGCAGGATGCGACATGGTCTTGATTTGCAATTCGCCAGATAAAGCCGACCAATTGCTCAACACCTTGCAATTTGATCGCAATACAAAAACTGCGCGTTCATCCTTAAGCCGGTTGCAAGCTTTGTTGCCACAAAACAAGGCATTAAGTTGGGAGGATTTGCAAGAGAATAATACGTATCAATCTGCAAAATTGTTGATACAGCAACTCAGCAATTCAGCAACTGAATACATGAGTAACTGAGAAAAGAGTGTGTGAGTAAAGCGTGCGGTACTTTTTAGGGTAAAACTAAAACACTGAATGTGAAAAATATGACAGTCTTTATTAATCCCGGTCCAGATTTGTCGGCATCGACGTATTTTATTCAATGTCATTCATTATTTGATTTTTCCAACTTTGCTGAAAATGATAGCGTTTCCGTTGGGGATCGAGAGATAGCATTGATTCGAGAAGTGGGCGATCGGTTAATTCAATCACATTTCAATACGCAAGCTACTACCGATCAAAATATTATCAGCGATTATCGTAGATCCAATGTCGCATGGTTTGATCCGCATGACGCTGATCATCATTGGCTGATTAAAAGGTTGTCAGACAACATTGCTTATTTTAATGCGTTGAATTGGAATTTTGACCTGACAGGATTTGTTGAGTCTTGTCAGTACACTATTTATGACGCCGCCCAGCTCGGTCATTATGATTGGCATCTTGATGCACATAGTCAATGGAATAGTTCTCCTCGCAAACTGAGCGTAGTGATTCAATTATCAGATCCAAGTGAATACGACGGAGGCGAGTTTTGTATCAAAACTCATCGTGATGAGACCATATTACCAAAGGAAAAAGGCACGTTGATTATGTTCCCTAGCTATATATTGCACAAAGTCAAACCAGTAACGAGCGGGGTTAGACGATCATTTGTTTGTTGGATTAGTGGTCCAAAATTACGTTGAAATTATTCAATCGTTAACTATTCGTGATGTTAAAATAACATTTTTGCAATCATATTGTTGAGGTGCTTATGATGTTGTCGTCTTCTTTTCTTAATGTTGGACCTTACGTTCCTCTTCCTTCTGTCACTGGCAAGCTTGTGGGGAGCAATCCGTCCGGGCTCGGTCAATTTGATCAGTCCGATATCGATGATGAAAAGATAAAGTCAATTGCTGACGGATTGCTCGAATCCAATGGTGGTGGTATGCATACGGCGATTGAGTCTGGCCTAAGTTTATTCGGCAAAGCGCAAGAGTTATATGTCAACTCCAAAGATTCTCGTCTCTTACGTTATTTGGCTGAAATTGAGTTGGCTAAGCAAACTGGAAAAACTGAAATATTCCTAGGTGATGAGAATGGAATAGGAAAGACAAGCAAGTATTTTTCGGGACCTTTAAAGATGGCGAATTGGTTACCGGGGAGCACCTGGGTCAGCACGGCAATCATTATGTTGGTCAGTTCAAGGGTGGTCACTACTCTGGAAGAGGGACCATGTCTTGGCTGGATGGCGCGAAGTATGAAGGAAATTTTTCCGAAGGACAGCCTCATGGAAAGGGTGTAGTTACCCATCCTAACAATGAAACATATCAGGGTGATTTCTTCAGGGGGCATAAGCATGGCCAATGTGATTGTGAAAAAAAACCATCTGGGGAAGTGTACAAGGGTGGTTTCTTGGACGACAAAAAGTCCGGAAGCGGGACACTTACCTATCCCAATGGTGATGTTTATGATGGGCAGTTCTATGACAATCTTCCTCATGGATTTGGTGTATTTACAACGAGCGATGGAAGATCTTTTAATCAAGAATACGAGCAAGGAAACCGAATGAGTTCGACCCCTGTTGTATTAAGTGATAAAGGTTGTTGTGTCATTAATTGACGTGATTGTGTTTCAGATCGTGGGCGGGGGCGAATGTGAGTCCTCATTTTGTACGTGAATGAAAAATACGATTGGGTATAAACTACAGGCGCGTGACAAATAAGTTCGAATTGATTAGAAAGTGGTATTCGTTAAATTTTTAGGAGGATATGCGCCATGTTAAAAAAACTTTTATCGTTTGTGATATTGACCTTGTTTTCTGGGTCATGTGTTTTTGCTGGTTCGTTGAAAAGCGGGGCGAATGTAGACCTAGTTCAGAACGCTGGCAAGAACAAGTACAAGACGATTATTACCTTTGTCGGGAGGGAGTCAACAAATACTAATTCGACTGCAGACAAGACTATTCAATATGGTGATATTGTTAAACTGTCTAACGATAAATATGGTTACAAAGGGTATTTATACAGTTCTTTGAGCAACTTAGGGGTGCTCGGTCTTTACGATTCTGCTGACAAAATACAAGACCCCCAACCTTACTTCATGGTTCTGCCTAAAAGTGTGAGCAGTAGTTCGACGACGATTTCTACTAGAACAATAAATCAGAAAGATGAAATCAACCTCCAATGGGTTGGTAATCTTGTGACGATGAAAAATGGTGCTTATTCTTCAGTCTCAGGCTGGGGGAAGAATGGTTATTATTTGGGCATTGTGGATAATGGTCGTGTTGGCTATGTTGGCGGTGGCTTATCGCAATCTCCTTCCACACCTCCTCAATTTCAAATCGCATGGTAGTGCGCTAAGTTCTGATATCCTCATCACTACTTGACATCCTGTAGTGGTCTAATTTGACCACTACACTTTTTTTTGCCTAAAAAGAAGTTCAATTGTCTAAAAAGTACCTCATTTCTCTCGTCTGAGTGTTCATGATCAGATTTTTTCGTTGAGTAATGTCCCATATTAAAAATGTCACCGCCAACTTCACGTGAAATCGTATTGGCAACAGTATCAAAGTTGCCTCACTTACCTGGCGTCTATCGTTATTTTGATGCAGACAATGTGGTGCTGTATGTGGGAAAAGCGCGTGATTTAAAGAGGCGTGTTTCCAGTTATTTTCAGAAAAATCACACCAGTCCCCGTATTGCCATGATGGTTGAGCGTATTGCTCGTTTAGAAACCACCGTGACGCAGAGCGAGGCGGAAGCGCTTATTTTGGAAAACAATTTGATTAAAGCGCTGCAACCGCGTTTTAACATTTTGTTTCGCGATGACAAATCCTATCCTTACTTAAAAATTACCGGCCAGGAAGTGCCACGGATGTTGTATTACCGTGGTGCGGTGGATAAAAAAAACCAGTATTTTGGTCCTTTCCCCAGTGTTTGGGCGATCAAGGAATCGCTGCAAATTTTGCAAAAAGTATTCCAATTGCGCACCTGTGAAGACAGCGTATTTGCTAACCGTACTCGGCCTTGCTTATTGCACCAAATCAACCGTTGCAGCGCGCCGTGCGTGCAAGCGATTAGCAAAGAAGAGTACGCCAAGGATGTGGAAAACGCCGCCAAATTCCTGCGCGGTCGCCAGACGGAAGTGTTGGCTGCGATGGAAAAAAACATGCATGCCTACGCGCAAGAACTCAAGTTTGAGCAAGCGGCGTTGGTGCGCAATCAAATCGCTGCTTTATCGAAAGTCTTGCATCAACAAAGCATGGAAACTGGCGATGAAACGGATGTCGATGTGATTGCCGTCGTCGCTCAAGGTGGCCAGGCTTGCGTCAATGTAGCCATGGTCAGAGGCGGGCGGCATTTGGGTGATCGGGCTTATTTCCCCGGCCATTGGAACGAGGCGCAAAAATGGATGGAAAGCATGGATACGGACGTAGAAACGATGGAAAACGTCGTTTTAAAAGCTTTCCTGGCGCAGCATTACATAGACAAATTTGTTCCCAATACCATTATCGTGAATATCGCATTGGACGAACCCGCGCTCATCCTGGCCTTGGTTGAGCAATGCGGGCATCGCATCCATATTGTGCAGCAACCGCATGGACAACGCCGTCAGTGGTTGGACATGGCATCTAAAGG
>CAZMPS010000035.1:0-11929 GCA_964568305.1 uncultured Burkholderiaceae bacterium | reverse complement strand
TGTTGCTCCCAACACTGCTTTGGCGCAGTCAGGTTCTCGCTTGTGTGGTTGGTACACCACCGTGGGCGACACCACGGGAGTCAATGCCATAGGATTCCTGGTGGAAGTCCGAAATAATGATCCCGCGCTTGATAAATGTAATACCGGCATGTATCACAAATACGTTAAAGATGATGCTACGTTGAATAAGTACAAGTGGATAAAAGTAGAAGAAAAAACATGCCAATCAGTCGGGGAATATTTTGTGAGCCAAAATCAAACCAGCAAGGACATATGCGACTCGATGACTGCGAACACATATTACAAGATTGTGAAAGAGACTTTCTCTGTGGTCTTTCCTGTCCCTTCAAAATTGGGGGGGCCTCCCAAAAACCACCCTGTTACTTTCAGTGCAACCAGCTTTGAGAAGCTTGACTGACTCTGGGAGCAGTTTATAAATCGTGAAAGTGCTTAGGGTTATCCCTACCCCTACCGTTCACCATCTGACAGATACTCTAGGAAACTGGTAACTATCGGATGTTGTCCGAACTCATATGGTGAAATAGTTAAAAAAGGAGAATTGATCATGAAAAAGACATCGATTGCGCTGGTTTCACTCACCATGTCTTTGCTAGCCGCAACACTTGTTGCTCCCAACACTGCTTTGGCGCAGTCAGGTTCTCGCTTGTGTGGTTGGTACGCCACCATGGATGACAAAGCGGGAACTCAGGCCATAGCATTCCTGACTGAACTTCGAGAAACTGACTTGTATTATGCTAAACAATGTAGTGAATCGTTTCTTGACGAGAAGCTTAAAAAAAACACTGAAAATGATGCTACGTTGAATGGCTACAAGTGGATAAAAGTAAAAAAAGCAACATGTGAATCAGTCGGGGAACATTTTACAAGCGCAACTCAAACTAGCACGGATATATGCAATTCGATGAATCCGTACACACCTTACAAGGTTGTGAAACTTCTTGTTTCTACCGTCATCAATGTTCCTGCAACAACCTGGATCCCCGCCAAAAATCTCCCTGTTAATATAAATACAACCATCTTTGAGGAGCTTCATAACTGACTGTAGGGGCAGTAATAAATCGTGAAAGTGCTTAGGGTTATTTTTATCGTTCACCATTGATGCCGTTGTTGGTCATGTTTGTTTACATGTCAAACAACGGCAAGAATATACATCAATGCGGTAATAGTTGAGAGTACGGTGTCGTGAAGAAAGATTCTTTAGTTTTGTTTTGAAAACAACATAATGCAATGATCCTAGATTAAGTGATTGAATCCGTCATCCATGCTTTATTAGACGTGCTGTCATTGCCAGAAATTGGTTTGACAGCCGCTTTTTTGATCAGCTTTATCGCGGCTACTCTTTTGCCTATTGGATCAGAGCCGGCCGTGTTTGCGGTGGCAAAAGCGAATCCACTTTATTTTTGGCCAGTGATCTTCGTTGCCACCGCAGGCAACACCTTGGGTGGAATCGTCAATTATTGGTTGGGGTATGGCGCGCATACTGTTTTTGCCAAAGAGCGCCAAAGCCGCTGGTTTATATGGTTAGAACGATTTGGTGCGAAAACCATGTTGCTTGCCTGGCTGCCCATCATCGGAGATCCGATTTGTAGTCTTGCTGGATGGCTCAAGCTGCCATTTTGGTCTAGTGTTTTTTATATGGCGATGGGTAAATTTTTGCGTTACGTCGTGATCGGAGTCACGGTTACGTTGATTGCTTAATGAAAGAGGTGACAAGTCAATCCCCATTTCAAAGTTTGAGTTTTAATCTCAGTCTCTTTTTTTGCATCCTTGAGACTTCTTTGAAATGAGAATAGTCGTTGTGGGTGTGATAGTGATAAAAATAGAAAAATGAAAAGTTAAAAATTAAGCGGACGCATTTCTGCCGCCATTTTTCCATCTTGAATATCTGCACATAAATTGACGAATCTTCTAAAGATTTGATTCATTTGATCAGCGGAAAAATTTTTTCCGTAGTAAAAAAATCCACAAAGAAGATCAAACGTTGTTTTTTTTGGATTTCCGCGTTTAACCATTTAAAGAAAACACGATGATCTACATACTTCAGCCCATGGTTGAGCAAAATGACGCGCATTTTCATCAGAACGAAAGGGTTGAAATAATGAAACAACGCATTCAATACTGTACTGTGATAAACAGGGTAATCAATATGGGGTAGATTGGATGATGCAATGAGTGCTTTAAATGTGCTCGTCGGATGCGCATGTCCGGGGGTAAGGGTGGCATCAAATGCTCCGCCTAGCATATTTTCTTGGATTAAATACAGGCTACCGTGACTCAATTGAGGGAAAAAATGATCGTCAACCAGTGCATTTCCCATGAATGTGGCCAGCATGGTATTTTTGTTTTCTGAATCAGGTTCCCAAAATATTGCCGATAAAACGATTTCTTGTAATTCAGGTTTAGTAAATAGTGGTAATGCACGAATAATGTCTATCTTTTCGTTTGGGCTGGCATAGGAAAACCTTTGTGTTAGACTCAATTGTTGATCATCAGGCAATACTCCATGGTTTGACGAAGTACTGTTTGCAATATAACCATAATTGGCATGATAAGTTGTATGTGGAGTCACTGAAAACATAATGTTCACCTCATCTTAATGCAATTTTTACAATATTTTGGGTGCAAAAAGGTTGCCTATTTGTATTTAAAATTTAATAACTTTAATGATGGATTTTTATTAAATAAAAGACAATATTTATAAATTGGCATGTATAAAAATACATAAATGAGAAGATAGAACAGTGATGCTTACACACGTCTTTCTTGTTCAAATAATGAATATTTGAGCAACATGCGGTGGTGGAATAGATATGAATGGATATCAATCGTAGAATTGTTTTATGCGTTTTTGATATTTGCCATGAAGAGTGACGAGCAGGATTGTGGATGGTCCAACCCATCGCATCGCAATCAGCTAGAATGTACCTTTACATGTAATACGTCATATAGATGCCAATGAACGCTACAGCACAGATTCCGACCATACCTATCACGCATACTACGCATCACGACATTTCAGCAACTGTTTCTCCTATTCGTTTGCGTGAGATTCCCTACAACTACACATCGTTTTCCGATCGCGAAATTGTGATTCGCTTGTTGGGTGACGAAGCTTGGCGTTTGTTGGATGAGCTGCGCAGTGCTCGCCAGACTGGCCGTTCAGCACGTATGTTGTATGAAGTGTTGGGCGACATATGGGTGGTGCAGCGCAATCCCTATTTGCAAGACGATCTGCTGGATAATCCCAAGCGGCGCCAGGATTTGATCCAGGCTTTGCATCATCGTTTGGCAGAAGTCGATAAGCGTCGCATGAGCGCGGAATTATCGGAAGTCGATGATGCATTTGCCAAAGCACGCAGCACTAATGTGGAAACATTGTTGCGCGCTGCTAAAAAAGCAGTGACAGAATTTGATGAAGAGTTTCGTCGCACCAGCGATTTGCGTAAACGCAGTATCAAAACATTGGGACGTTATACTGCCAAGGACAATATCAAGTTTGATGGTTTGTCTCGGGTTTCTCATGTCACCGATGCGACCGATTGGCGGGTTGAATATCCTTTTGTCGTTTTGACACCAGATTCGGAAGATGAAATGGCGGGTTTGGTGAAAGCGTGTATTTCGCTGGGATTAACCATTATTCCACGTGGTGGCGGTACCGGTTATACCGGTGGCGCGATCCCATTGACGGCTTTGTCGGCCGTTATTAATACCGAAAAGCTGGAGCAGCTCGGCGCGGTTGAAATGATGGTATTGCCCGGCGTGGATCGGGAATATGCCACCATTTATTCCGGCGCTGGCGTGGTCACTAAACGTGTGTCGGATGCTGCTGAAAAAGCTGGTTTTGTATTTGCTGTCGATCCAACCTCTGCCGAAGCGTCTTGCATAGGCGGCAATGTGGCCATGAATGCTGGTGGTAAAAAAGCCGTGTTATGGGGTACGGCGCTGGATAATTTGGCCAGCTGGCGCATGGTGGATCCAAATGGTGACTGGTTGGAAGTGACGCGGCTTGAGCATAACTTGGGGAAAATCCATGACGTCGAAGTCGCCAAATTCAAATTGGAATGGACACATCCAGAAGCAAGAGCGAAAAATGGCGCGCCGTTTAAGACGGAAATTTTAGAAATTCCAGGCCGTAAGTTTCGTAAAGAAGGCTTGGGCAAAGACGTAACTGATAAGTTTTTGGCTGGTTTGCCTGGTGTGCAAAAAGAAGGGTGTGATGGTTTGATTACTTCCGCACGTTGGATTTTGCACAAAATGCCTAAGCATGCCCGCACTGTTTGTTTGGAATTTTTTGGTCAGGCGCGCGATGCGATTCCAGCAATTGTGCAAATCAAAGATTATCTGGATGCTGAAAGCAAAAAAGGCGGTGCTATTCTGGCTGGCCTAGAACATTTGGATGAGCGTTATTTGCGCGCTGTTGGTTATGCCACCAAATCCAAGCGAGGCATCTTGCCTAAAATGGCTTTATTCGGCGATATCGTCGGCGATGATGAAAATTTGGTCGCACAAGCGGCATCAGAAGTCATACGTATTGCCAATACGCATGTTGGCGAGGGTTTTGTTGCTGTCAGCCCCGAAGCACGTAAAAAATTCTGGCTCGACCGCGCACGTACCGCAGCGATTTCCAAACATACCAACGCCTTTAAAATCAACGAAGACGTGGTGATTCCTTTGGATCGCATGGGGGAATACACGGATGCGATTGAACGCATCAATATCGAATTGTCCTTGCAAAATAAATTGGCTTTATTGCTGGATTTGCGCGGCTTTTTCGCTGCCGATAATTTGCCTTTGGGCAAAAGCGAAGATGCGGAAGGCGATGATATTCCCGATGCCGTGATGTTGGAGGATCGCGTCCACCAAGCTGAGCAATTATTAAATACCACCTACACACGTTGGTCTTATTGCTTGTCGCATCTGGATTTGCCTTTGCGCGATGCCAAGGACGAATTGTTGGCCTTAGGATTGGAGAAGTTAACTGCCGCTTTTGATGAGCGTTTAGCTAAACAACCAGATGCAACGGTATTGGATGTCATGCAGGATCGCACCATACGCATATCTTGGAAAACGGAAGTGCGAGCACAGTTACGCCAAATTTTTAGTGGTGCTGCGTTCAAATTAATTTTGGAAGAATGTACTGCCAGACATCAAAAAATATTGCGCAGCCGAGTTTTTGTGGCGTTACACATGCATGCTGGTGATGGCAATGTGCATACCAATATTCCGGTCAATTCGGATAATTACGAAATGCTGCAAGTCGCACATCAGGCGGTTGAACGCATTATGGTGTTGGCTCGTTCTTTGAATGGCGTGATTTCTGGTGAGCATGGTATCGGCATTACTAAGTTGGAATTTTTGACGGAAGACGAAATCAGCGAATTCCGTTCCTATAAGCAGCGCATTGATCCTGAAGGCCGTTTTAATAAAGGTAAGTTGTTGAATTTGCCTGAACTGCCCGCAAATTTGCGCAATGCGTATACGCCTTCATTTGGTTTGATGGGCCATGAATCTTTGATCATGCAGCAAAGCGATATTGGCGCGATTGCTAGTAGCGTTAAGGATTGTTTGCGTTGCGGTAAATGCAAACCAGTGTGTGCGACACATGTGCCACGCGCGAATTTATTGTATTCGCCACGTAATAAGATTTTGGCTACTTCTTTATTGGTTGAGGCTTTTTTATACGAAGAGCAAACGCGGCGTGGCATTTCCATCAAACATTGGGATGAATTTGCTGATGTTGCCGACCATTGCACGGTTTGTCATAAGTGTTTGACGCCATGCCCGGTGGATATTGATTTTGGTGATGTTTCCATGAATATGCGTAATTTATTGCGCAAGATGGATAAAAAGCCTTTCAATCCTGGCACAGCTGCTTCGATGTTTTTCCTCAATGCAAAGGATCCCGCCACGATTAAGGCAGCTCGCGAGGTGATTTTTTCTTGGGGTGTTGCCGCACAGCGTTTTGGTAATACGATTTTCAAGAAGCTAGCTAAAAAACAGACCAAAGCGCCTCCAGCGAGCAAAGGGAAACCACCCGTTAGGCAGCAAGTTATTCACTTTGTGAATAAAAAAATGCCAGGCAATTTACCCAAAAAGACAGCACGTGCTTTGTTGGAAATAGAAGACGACAAAGTTATTCCTATCATTCGTAATCCGCGCAGTACTACGGTTGATACGGAAGCTGTGTTTTATTTTCCAGGCTGTGGTTCTGAGCGTTTGTTTTCTCAGGTTGGTTTGGCAACGCAGGCGATGTTGTGGAATGTAGGCGTACAAACGGTGTTGCCACCGGGTTATTTATGTTGCGGTTATCCGCAGCGTGGTTCGGGTGATTTTGATAAGGCAGAAAAAATCATCACCGATAATCGGGTTTTGTTTCATCGTATGGCAAATACGCTCAATTATTTGGATATCAAGACGGTGATTGTGTCATGCGGTACTTGTTATGATCAGTTACAAGGTTATCAATTCGATAAAATATTTCCAGGTTGTCGCATACTCGACATTCATGAATATTTGATGGAAAAAAATGTCAAATTAGAAGGCATTGATGGTGTGCGTTATATGTATCACGATCCTTGCCATAGCCCGATGAAGTTGCAAGATCCATTAAAAACGGTGAATGCGCTGATTACCACAGAAGACAATCAGAAGATTGAAAAAAATGATCGTTGTTGTGGCGAGGCAGGTACGTTGGCAGTTTCCAGACCAGATGTTTCCACGCAAATTCGTTTTCGCAAAGAGCAAGAAATGACCAAAGGCGCCGATAAATTGCGCGCTGATGGCTTTACTGGTGACGTAAAAGTATTGACCAGCTGCCCAGCTTGTTTGATGGGTTTGACGCGTTTTGATGAGGATGCGGGTACCAATGCAGATTACATCGTTGTTGAGATGGCGAAGCACATATTGGGAAGCAACTGGTTGCCAGATTATGTCTCGAATGCCAACAATGGTGGCATTGAGCGGATTTTGGTTTAAGTCTTTCAAGTAAAAGAAAACGGCTGCGATATAAAAAATCGCAGCCGTTTGAATTTGTTCCCCGCCGTGTAGCGTTGCCGGCATCCTGAACCAAGGCGGTTCAAGTTGGTCGCAGTAAGTTCAACTTCGGGTTCATCGGACTAGCGATGCTCACACCTGTTAAACAAAATCCCACAACCTATGCACATAAATGGTTCAAGGAATATATGACAATCGCAAACAAAGCAGGGAACTTCAGTGTACTCTGATCGAATTGTATGTCAATTGATTTCAATGCTTGTTTGAAATACTTAATTTTTTACAATGATTTGATAATAGCTTAATGCAACTTTCTTGTAGGTTTGATCACGAATTGAATGGTGATTCGATTGCTTGCTGCTTGTTGTTTGCTGTTTTTTTGATTTTTGAGTTATTTGATATCGCCGTTTAATGCTTTATCCAGAACAAGTTGCATTGCGCTGATTTTTTCTTTGACATCAGGCAGACTCAGCGTGTTTGAATCCTCAGCAATTGATTTTTGCAGCGATAAAAGCTGTGCCGCGATGGATAAACCTGCCATGACGGCAATACGGTCATTCCCTTTGACTTTTCCTGTATCACGTATGGCGCACATTTTTTCATTTAAATGAGAGACTGCCTTTTGCAGACTTGCTTCTTCACTTTTTTGACAAGTCAATTTATACACTTGCCCCATGAT
The DNA here is from genome assembly GCA_964568305.1 of uncultured Burkholderiaceae bacterium. GTDB lineage: Bacteria > Pseudomonadota > Gammaproteobacteria > Burkholderiales > Burkholderiaceae_D > JAGKXB01. Next base: position 4,236 of record CAZMPS010000035.1, on the reverse strand, counting down.
AATGGCGTCAAACTGGATCATGCTATTGTGTCTTCAAATAATGATAAGGAAGAGGGAGGAGACGGAGGAGAAGAGGGGGTTGGTGCAGCTACTGCTGGAATGATTTCCAACAAAGCAGCAACGCGTTGTGACGCTTCTTGTATGCGTTTTGACAGCTCGGTATTTTCGGTTGTAAGAACAGCCATACGTAAGCGCAAATCAGCATTTTCTTGGCGTAATAACAATGTTAATTCTGCCAACTGATCGATTTTTTCAGAGAGTGATTGAAATTCGGGAATCATCCTCGCACTATAGTGCGGCAGGCAAATAGTAGTCAATAGTTTTGGTCTAAAAGGTATAGTGTTTTAGTCGTATTTCATGTGTTTTACTGAAAAATGTGGCAGAATTCGGCCTCTTTAGCATCAAAATTCATTGGTTTTACGCAATTTTTAAGCAATTTATTAATCAATCATACTTGTTGCATTTTTTGTCACACATATCTGTCATGTATCTGTCGTGTATCTGTCATGTGTGATCGTCATGTAGCAAGATTGGGAGTGGTGTATATGGCATTTTTGCAAGGTAAAAAAATTCTCATTACTGGGCTATTGTCCAATCGTTCTATTGCTTATGGTATCGCTCAGGCATGTAAGCGTGAAGGTGCTGAGTTGGCTTTCACCTATGTTGGAGAACGCTTCAAAGATCGTATTACCGAGTTTGCAAAAGAGTTTGGGAGCGAACTGGTTTATGAGTGCGATGTCAGTAGCGATGCGCAAATTAATGCGTTGTTTGCCAATTTGAATCAATCTTGGGAACATCTGGATGGATTGGTACACTCAATCGGTTTTGCCCCGCGTGAAGCAATTGCGGGTGACTTTTTGGAAGGGTTGTCGCGTGAAGGATTTAAAACTGCGCATGATATTTCGGCTTACAGTTTTCCTGCGATGACAAAAGCAGCGTTGCCTATGTTGCGTTCTGGTTCTTCCGTGCTCACTCTTTCATATTTGGGTGCTGTGCGCGCCATTCCTTATTACAACACGATGGGTTTGGCTAAGGCTTCTTTGGAGGCTAGCGTGCGTTATTTGGCTGAATCTTTGGGTAAAAAAGGCATTCGCGCCAATGGGATTTCTGCCGGTCCGATTAAAACTTTGGCCGCTAGCGGCATCAAGGATTTTGGTACTTTGTTAGGTTTTGTCGCCGCGCATGCACCATTGCGTCGCAATGTCACGATAGAAGAAGTCGGCAACACTGCAGCTTTCATGTTGTCGGATTTGGCTTCTGGTATTACGGGTGAAATCACTTATGTAGATGGTGGTTTTTATCACGTTATGGGATTGAATGCTGAATCTTATTAATAAAAAAATATTATTTGGCAAAGCGCAAGAGGGAAAAATGCTGTATAGTCTGGCCCCTTGCGCTGCAATCCTTTGGCGTAAAAAATAAAAATAGTAATTTAGCAGCTTCGCAAGCCTTGGCGCGTCTCGATGATGTCGCTAATAAAGCTCCCCGCCTTGTGTGTCTTATCTGACACCGTCCCGGCGCAAAGCTTTTGTGCCGAAATTTCTTCTTTCCTGGGTCATTTCGTCGGTTGGCGTTGCTATCCTGCGTTCCGAGCATTTGTCTGGAACGCCAATTTATACGAAATATACGAAAGAAAATAATGAATTTTGAAACACTTGGCCTTCACGCGTCCATTCTCAAAGCATTGGTTGATGCTGGTTATACAGAAGCAACTCCTGTTCAAGCACAAGCAGTGCCTGCTGCGATAGAAGGACGTGATTTGATGGTTTCTTCTCAAACTGGTTCCGGTAAAACAGCTGCATTTATGTTGCCTGCTTTGCATAAATTGGCTGTGGCTGAGCAAGCAAATCAAGCAGCAGGCAATCAGGAAAGTTACCCAGCGCGTGGCCGTAACGATCGTCCACGTTTTAGAGCCGCGCAGCCTAAGATGCTGGTGTTGACGCCTACGCGTGAGTTGGCGTTGCAGGTCACTACCGCAACGGAAAAATACGGCTCTTATATGCGACGTGTAAAAGCGATTTCAATTTTAGGTGGTATGCCTTATCCAAAACAAATGCAATTGTTGGCTAAGAATCCAGAAATTTTGGTCGCAACGCCAGGTCGTTTGATCGACCATATGGAGTCCGGCAAGATTGACTTCTCGCAATTGCAAATTTTGGTGCTGGATGAAGCCGATCGCATGCTCGATATGGGTTTTATCGATGACATCGAGAAAATAGTCGATGCCACGCCAGAAACGCGCCAAACCATGTTGTTTTCCGCAACCTTGGACGGTGTGGTTGGTAATATGGCAAAACGCATTACACGTGATCCATTAGTGATTCAAATTGCTAGCTCTTCCAGCAAGCATGAAAACATTCAGCAACGCGTGCATTTTGTAGACGATTTGTCTCATAAAAACCGTTTACTAGATCATTTGTTGCGTGACGTATCTTTAAATCAAGCAGTTATTTTTACTGCGACTAAACGCGATGCCGATACAATTGCTGATCGTTTGAATATCGCGGGCTTCTCTGCAGCTGCTTTACATGGTGATATGCACCAAGGTGCGCGTAACCGTACTTTGCAAAACTTGCGTCGAGGTAACATCAAAGTGTTAGTGGCAACCGATGTCGCTGCACGTGGAATTGATGTGCCGACTATTACGCACGTGTTTAATTACGATTTGCCAAAATTCGCCGAAGATTATGTTCACCGTATTGGTCGTACTGGGCGTGCAGGTCGCAATGGTGTTGCTGTTTCTTTGGTCAATCATGCTGAACATATGAATGTGAAGCGTATTGAGCGTTTTATTAAGCAAACAATTCCCGTTGATATCATTGAGGGTTTTGAGCCCAAGAAAACAACGTTTGCTCCACGTTCTAATTCCAAACCAGGTGGTTGGAAACCAGGCGATAGTCGTGGACATGCTAAGTTTGGACAACGTACTTTTAGCAAGCCAAACGCAGCACCGCGTAGTGGCGGCAGTGCGTACAAAGGACGTTCCAACTTTAGCGATAATAGCGGCGCACGTCGTTCTTACAACGATCGTTAACTTTGTCTGTAAGCAATAAACCTTAGCAAATGGTCCCCGACTAAAGCACGCGGGGACGACGGCTTTAAGTTTTTCCGTATTGCCATCTTTCTCGTGGGAATGATGGGGACTAATGGATCATTTCAGTTGATGTATTAACTAATACAACTTAACAATGAATATGATGTTTTTTGGAGTAGAAGGCTTTTCTTTTCTTCTTTTATTGTTATTGTCCGGGTTTGCTGGTTTTGTTGATGCTGTAGTTGGTGGCGGTGGTTTGATTCAAGTACCAGCCATTTTCACTACTTTCCCCAATGCTGTGCCCGCTACTTTGTTGGGTACGAATAAAGTTGCTTCCATTTGTGGTACCAGTTTAGCCAGCGTGCGCTATATGGGACGAGTTACGTTGCCTTGGCGCATGTTGATAGGCGCATTTATTAGCACTTTATTGTTTGCTTTTATTGGTGCGAAAGTCGTGAGTGCGGTTTCTAAGGAATGGATACGCGCTTTGGTATTGATGTTACTGATCGTTGTGGCAATTGTGACGTGGTTTAGCAAAGATTTTGGTCAACGTCATGCGCCACGGTACTTTGGTCGTAAAGAAATTCTAATGGGTATCTTAGTCGGTGCTGTGTTGGGATTTTATGATGGCTTTTTTGGTCCTGGTATGGGGACGTGTTTTATTTTTTGTGTTGTATATTTCTTTTGGTATGATTTTTTAATTGCCTCAGCGATGAGCAAAATATTGAATTGGGGTTCTTACTTTGCTGCGTTGACGTATTTTGTGCCTACTGGTCACGTGATATGGGGTGTTGGATTGTTAATGGCTGGTGCCAATATCTCTGGCGCATGGATAGGCAGTCATATGGCAATTCGCCGTGGGCCTGGATTTGTCCGTATTTTCTTTTTAGGCATATTGGCCGTTTTGATCGCTAAGTTGGGTTGGCAAATTTGGGTTGGATAGCGATTAAAGGTTAAAAGGCTATAAAAACTAAAAAAGGCATCAGTTGTTTTGATGCCTTTTTAGTTTTTATTATTTATTTTAATGACCTGATTGCCGTTGCGCATTCTCTGACCAAGGCTGGGCCGCGATAAATCAAACCTGTATACAGTTGCACCAGCGAGGCGCCTGCCTCGATTTTTGTTTTCGCATCTTCTCCTCGCATAATTCCACCCACGCCTATGATAGGCAGTGCATCGCCGATTTCTGCCTTCAATAATTG
>CAZMPS010000034.1:0-12058 GCA_964568305.1 uncultured Burkholderiaceae bacterium | reverse complement strand
ATTGACGCGCCTCTGCTAGCGTAATCAACCCGCGTTGTGCCAATTCACGCCAGGAATTTCCCAAACCTGCGGCTTTGGCCACCCACAAAATGACTTGTAAATCGCGCAATCCTCCCGGGCTTTCCTTGCAATTTGGCTCCAGGCTATAAGGTGTGTCTTCGTATTTCGCATGGCGTTGATGCATTTCCAGCATTTTTTTTTGGAAAAATGCTTGGGCATTCATGGCGGCAGCGTAATTTTCTTGCAGAATTTTAAATAACCCCAGATTGCCTGTTACCAGGCGCGCTTCCAATAAGCAAGTTTGGATCGTAATGTCGGCAGCTGATTCGCTTAAACATTCGTCTATGGTGCGTATGCTGTGACCCATCTCCAGGCCCAAATCCCAAAAAAGTTGAACCAGTTGCTCGAGTTTTGCCTGCAATGAGGGATCTGATGCAGAAGGAATTAAGATTAATACATCGACATCGGAGTGAGGAAACAACTCACCACGACCATATCCACCCACACCCACCAAGGCCATGCTGGTAGGAATTTCTAGCGCCTGCCAGGCTTGCGTTAAGACTGCGTCGACACTTTGGCGCAAGGTACGCAGTAATTTTTCGGGCTTGCCGTCGGTTTGAAAGACGGCGATGGAAGCTTCTTTGTCTGTTTTGAGCTTTTTCTTCAGTTCGCTTGTGAGTGAAAGCATGTTTTAAACAGCTGTAGGTATAGAAGTATTTTGGGCTTGAATCCAATCAGGTGCAGCAGGCGTACCTTGTGACGTAGTTAACACTTCATATCCTGTTTCTGTCACCAAAACGGTATGCTCCCATTGTGCGGAAAGGCTGCGATCCTTAGTCTTAATTGTCCACCCATCGTTCATTTCACGAATTTCTCGGCGGCCTGCGTTGATCATGGGTTCAACAGTAAAAATCATGCCAGCCTCTAACTTTTCTAAAGTGCCAGGCCGACCATAATGCAATACCTGTGGTTCTTCATGAAATATTTTGCCGATACCATGGCCGCAAAATTCACGCACCACACTGTAGCCTGCTTTTTCAGCATGTTGTTGTATGGCATAACCAATATCGCCCAAATACGCACCGGGTTTGATTTTCGCAATTCCTAACCACATACATTCAAACGTGATAGTGCTTAATCGTTTGGCAAGAATTGATGGTTCACCAACAAAAAACATGCGGCTGGTATCACCATGGTAACCATCTTTAATAACAGTGACATCAATATTGATGACATCACCGTTTTTGAGCACTTTGTCACCAGGAATGCCGTGGCAAATCACATCATTGACAGATGTGCAAATGGATTTGGGATAAGGCGTATAGCCAGGAGGGCAATAATTCAATGGAGCGGGGATGGTGTTTTGTACATTCACCATGTATTCATGGCAAAGGCGATCCAGTTCGTTCGTGGTAATGCCAGGTTTAACAAATGGCGTGATGTAATCCAACACCTCTGCCCCAAGCCTGCCGGCTATTCTCATGCCTTTAATATCATCAGCAGTTTTAATCAAAATAGAAGAAGACATGGGAAGTTCGCAATCCGTAAAAATTGGTGAAAATTAGAAATCTTATAAATAACAGGGAATTATAAGCGCTTCACTTAATATAAATGTAAACACGCATAAAGATATCTACAGCAAAAGCAAAAGCCCCCCCTTGAATGGGTTGGGAAAGTTGAGGTAAAATCCAAGGTTACTTAAACAGTCATTTTGGCTGTGTAAGTACAAAAAATATGTCAATCGTTAAAAACTCGCGAATCCGTTCGAGAAGGGTGCCCTCTAATGGGTAACTGATCGGATTCCAGACCTAACCCTGGAGAAATTATGTCTGCTACTATGCGTGAAATGCTGGAAGCTGGTGTTCATTTTGGTCATCAAACTCGTTTTTGGAATCCAAAAATGGCGCCATTCATTTTTGGTCAGCGCAACAAAATTCATATTGTTAATCTGGAAAAAACCCTGGGTATGTACCAGGAAGCAATGAAGTACATCCGTCAAGTGTCTGCAAGTCGTGGCACAGTGTTGATGGTTGGTACTAAGCGTCAAGCACGTGAAATCATTGCTGCTGAAGCGCAACGCGCTGGCGTTCCTTATGTGGATCAACGTTGGTTGGGTGGCATGTTGACCAATTTTAAGACCATTAAAACTTCCATTAAGCGTTTAAAAGAAATGGAAACTTCGATTGAAGATGGTTCAGTTGATAAGTTAAGTAAAAAAGAAGCGTTGATGTTTCAACGTGAAATGGTTAAATTGCAAAAAGCAATTGGCGGTATCAAGGATATGGGTGGTGTGCCAGATGCGATTTTTGTGGTTGACGTTGGTTATCACAAGGGGGCGATTACTGAAGCTGCAAAGTTGGGCATTCCAGTGATCGGTGTTGTTGATACCAACCACACACCAGAAGGTGTGACTTACGTTATCCCAGGAAATGACGATTCATCCAAAGCGATCGCTTTATACGCTCGTGGCGTAGCAGATGCAATTCTTGAGGGACGTGCTAATGCTGTGAACGATGTGGTTGAAGCAATCAAAGGTGATGCTGGTAACGATGACTTCGTAGAAGTTGAAGGTCAAGCTTAATGAGAATTTAAATCGGAATTCTGATCTTGATTTGAATTTAAATTAGATTCGGGTTTTGGTTTTTTCGATGTAAATAAAGGGGCAGTAGTTCGCCACTTTTTTTAAATGATAACAATTACGATGTAATAAGTTAGGAGAAAAACATGGCGGCAATTACTGCAGCGATGGTAGGTGAGTTACGCGCGAAGACTGACGCGCCTATGATGGAATGTAAAAAAGCATTGACCGAAGCCAATGGCGATATGGACAAAGCAGAAGAGTTGTTGCGTGTGAAATTGGGTAGCAAGGCTTCTAAGGCCTCTTCTCGTATTGCGGCTGAAGGTGTTGTGGCTACCTATATTGCCAATGGCGTTGGTGCATTGGTAGAAGTGAACTGCGAAACCGATTTCGTTACTAAAAATGATGAATTCCTGGCTTTGGCAAACGCATGCGCCAAATTGGTTGCTGAGAAAAATCCAGCGGATGTGGCTGCCTTATCCGCTTTGCCATTGGATGGCAAAACAGTAGAAGAACAGCGCGCAGCGTTGGTGGGTCGTATTGGTGAAAATATGTCTATCCGCCGTTTCTCTCGTTTTGAAACCGCTGGCGATAAATTGGCTTCTTATTTGCACGGGACACGTATTGGCGTCATGGTGGCTTTCAATGCGGCGGATGAACAAGTTGGTAAAGATGTGGCTATGCACGTTGCAGCGATGAAACCCGTTTCTTTGTCTGCAGAAGAAGTGCCAGCTGACTTGATTGAAAAAGAGCGCTCAATTGCGGCGCAAAAGGCGGCTGAGTCCGGTAAGCCTGCGGATATCGTTGCAAAAATGGTTGATGGTTCAGTACAAAAATACTTGAAAGAAGTGTCTTTGTTGAATCAACCTTTTGTTAAGAACGATAAACAAACAATCGAACAAATGTTGAAAGCAGCAAATGCAAGCGTCAAATCTTTCTCCATGTATGTTGTTGGTGAAGGCATTGAAAAGAAACAAGATGATTTTGCTGCAGAAGTCGCTGCACAAGTAGCCGCAGCTAAACAAGCATAAAAATTGTAATTGTTGTGTGTTGTTTATCAGTACTGTTCAATGTTTTTTAATGAAATTTTTACAAATTTTTGTTACAAATAAAGTCTTGAATTACTGATTCGTGATAATGCGTAGTAGAAAGAGAAAGCGGGCCGAAAGGCCCGTTTTTTAATCACAAGGAGTTCATTCATGGAAAATCCCATTTATAAGCGCGTTCTTCTCAAACTCTCTGGTGAGGCTTTGATGGGGGATGATCCATACGGTATTAATCACGCAACTATTGAGCGCATGGTCAATGATGTTGCTGAGGTAGCGAATTTGGGGGTGGAATTGGCGATTGTCATTGGCGGCGGAAATATTTTCCGTGGCGTGGCACCGGGTGCCCAAGGGATGGATCGCGCAACGGCTGATTATATGGGTATGTTGGCAACGGTTATGAATTCTCTTGCTTTAGCTGACGCAATGCGCCATGCCGGCATCACTGCACGCGTCATGTCTGCTATCAGCATTGAGCAGATCGTAGAGCCTTATGTACGTCCTAAAGCATTGCAATATTTGGAAGAGGGCAAAGTTGTCGTGTTTGCTGCTGGTACCGGTAACCCATTTTTTACTACTGATACCGCAGCCGCTTTGCGTGGTTCTGAAATCAGCGCTGAAATCGTTCTTAAAGCAACGAAAGTGGATGGTGTTTATACCGCCGATCCGAAAAAAGATCCGAATGCCACTCGCTATTCGACAATTACATTCAATGAGGCTATTTCCAAGCATTTGCAAGTGATGGATGCGACTGCTTTTGCGCTTTGTCGTGATCAAAAATTACCAATTAGAGTTTTTTCCATTATCAAACCTGGTGCTCTTAAGAGAGTTGTCATGGGTGAAGATGAGGGAACTTTGGTTCACGTATAAACGATTTAGAAATGCTCTTAAAAATCGCTTTAAAAGTTAGCTTAAAAGGAAACGTTCTATGAGTACCAGCGAAGTTAAAAAGAATACCGAACAAAGAATGCATAAGTCGATTGATGCATTGAAAGTCAACCTAGCCAAAGTGCGTACAGGTCGAGCACATACAGGTATCTTGGATCATGTGCAGGTTGAGTATTATGGCAATCCAACGTTATTGACCCAAGTAGCGAATGTGACATTGATTGATGCGCGTACTTTAGGCGTGCAGCCTTGGGAAAAAAAGATGTTAAGCGTGGTTGAAAAAGCCATACGCGATGCAGATCTTGGTCTGAATCCTTCCACACAGGGTGAAATGATTCGTGTCCCGATGCCACCTTTGAATGAAGAGCGTCGTAAGGAGATGGTGAAGCTGGTCAAAGGCGAGGCAGAAGATACAAAAATTGCGATTCGTAATGCACGTCGTGATGCCAATGAAGCATTAAAAAAATTGGTAAAAGAGAAGATTTGCTCTGAAGATGAAGAGCGTCGCTCGCAAGATGAGATTCAAAAAATGACGGATAAGTTCGTTGCTGATGTCGACAAGATTGTTGTTGATAAAGAGAAAGAAATTTTGACGGTTTAACCTAAATTTAATTTTTAAATGACATTTTTAAGCTCAACGCAAGCTGTGCCGGATATTCTCCCGGTGCCGCGCCATATTGCCATCATCATGGATGGCAATGGTCGTTGGGCGACTAAACGTTTTTTGCCGCGAGTGGCTGGTCATGTGCAGGGCGTGGAAGCGGTTAGGAAAGTTGTTGAGGCGAGTACTCTACGAGGTGTAGAGTACCTAACTATTTTTGCCTTCAGTTCAGAAAATTGGCGTCGCCCAGCTGATGAAGTATCGCTTTTGATGCGTTTATTTATGACGGCATTAGAGCGAGAAGTGGCAAAAATGCATGCCAATAACATACGCCTCAAAATTGTCGGTGATTTGACGCGTTTTGACAAAAAATTGCAGGAAATGATCGCCCAAGCCGAACGTAAAACCGCTAATAACAAAGGATTAACTTTGACTATTTGTGCGAATTACGGTGGACGGTGGGACATCATGCAGGCCATTAATAAAATGATTGCTCTGCATCCAGGTATAACCACATTTAGCGAAGAAGAGTTGACACCGCATTTGGCGATGGCTTACGCACCAGAACCAGATTTATTCATACGTACTGGTGGCGAAGAGCGTATTTCGAATTTTTTATTGTGGCAATTGGCGTATACAGAATTATTCTTTACTCAAACTTACTGGCCAGATTTTGACGCTAAGGTTTTGGATACTGCGATTGAATCGTATCAGCAGCGCGAAAGACGCTTTGGTCGTACTAGTGCTCAGTTGGCTGAACAGGTTACTCACTGATGTTAAAAGCGCGTATCACTACAGCATTGGTTTTATTGGCCATTTTGCTACCTATTTTGCTTTCTCATTCTTTTATATTGTTTTCCATCGTTGCTATTGTGTTTTTTGCTACAGCGATTTGGGAAAGTCAGCGCTTATTCATGAGCAAATATCCGATTGCTGGCGCATGTATTTGGAGTGTAGCTTTCATTGATATTTTGTATATGAATCACATGAATTATATGGTGGATATGGCTGATGTAGCTCATGCTCAAAAAGCAAGCTATTTACCCTATTTTTTTCTTGCCAGTGCTGTCATTTGGTTGATACGACTGACGCCATTGTTGGCAACTGGTTTGCCAGTAATGAAAGTACAACAAACGCAACAAGTTCAGCAAATTAAACGAAAAGCGTTAGGCGATCATTTATTGCATGCTGTATACAGCTTCTCCATTTTGATTGCTTTCCTTGCTTTAATTGTCTTGTTTCGACATTCTGCTGTGTATTTGTTATCAGTAATGGCATTAGTGTGGATTGCTGATATTGGAGCCTATTTTTCTGGAAAAGCCTACGGCAAGCGTAAGTTGGCGCCATCGATTTCACCAGGAAAATCATGGGAAGGTGCGTTAGGTGGATGGGTGATGGTTTTATTTGCGGCTATTGTTAGTGTGATTGCTAGCCAATTCATCCCTGTTTTACAAGATACTTTTGTGGTGAAAGTTTGGTCACATTGGGGGTGGTTGCGTTTGATGCTAATCCTGACATTGATTGTGGTTGCCAGCGTGGTGGGCGATTTGTTTGAGTCTCAACTCAAGCGTCGTGCCAATATGAAAGATAGTAGTCATTTATTGCCAGGACATGGCGGTGTGCTTGATCGTATCGATGCACTCATTCCCGTATTGCCACTTGTTGCGTTATTTGATTTTTTCTTAAATTAAAAACAAGGTAGCCATTCATATGCAGCGTATTACGATACTAGGCGCAACAGGTTCGATCGGTGTTTCTACCTTGCAAGTGTTGGCGTTGCATCCTGAACGATATCGCATTTATGCACTGACGGCACACAGCCGTGTGGATGTACTCGCTGCACAATGTGAGAAATTCCACCCGCAGCGTGTTGTAGTTGGCACAGCTGATGCAGCGCTCGCTCTACAACATTTATTGGCGCAAAAAGGCTTACAAATACAAGTCGATTACGGCACAGAGGCATTGTGTGAAGTTGCCAGTGCAACTGAGTGCGATACCGTGATGGCTGCGATTGTGGGCGCTGCTGGTTTGGCGCCTACTTTGGCGGCTGCCAACGCAGGTAAAAAGATATTGTTGGCCAATAAAGAAGCGTTAGTAATGTCTGGGCAGTTGTTTATGGATGCCGTATCAAAAAACGATGCCATGCTGTTACCGATTGATAGTGAACACAATGCCATTTTTCAATGCTTGCCTTCAATAAAGCAACAAACTCAACAACTGCAACAACCTTGTCACCAAGGCGTGGCAAAAATCATCTTAACTGCTTCGGGCGGACCATTTTTGAAGCGTGCCGTTAATACTTTAGGTACGGTAACGCCAGAAGAAGCGGTTACGCATCCAAATTGGTCAATGGGTCGCAAGATTTCAGTTGATTCTGCCACCATGATGAATAAGGGATTGGAGGTCATAGAGGCGCATTATTTGTTCGATGTAGCTGTGAATCAAATCGAAGTATTAATCCATCCACAGAGTGTGATTCATTCTATGGTGTCATATGTGGATGGCTCCGTAATTGCACAATTGGGACAACCAGATATGCGAACGCCAATTGCGCATGCTTTGGCCTTTCCTGAACGCATTACGTCCGGTGTGGCGCCGCTTGATTTGGCTGAAATAGCCCAGTTGAATTTTGAACGTCCTGATTTTGAGCGTTTTCCTTGCCTTAAGTTAGCTTATCAAGCGTTACAGGCAGGCGGTACAGCACCGGCGATTTTGAACGCTGCCAATGAAGTGGCTGTAGAAGCTTTTTTAAATCATGAAATTGGATTTCGCGTGATTGATCAATTAATTGCGCGTGTGATGGATAAATTGCCCGTTACTTGTATGAGCAACTTAGAGAGTTTGTTAATGCAGGATAAGGCTGCGCGTGATTTGGCTCGTACATGTTTACGATCATGAGTTAGTCGATTATGAGACGGTCAGATTGATGACTGCAATTTTCAATGATATCGTTCGGCTTGCATCTTCGTTTTGAGTTTTGAGCAGATAAAGATTCTTAAAAAATTCTTGAAAAATCCATAAATATTAAGTTTTATTAATGAAATTACATTCCAAACGTTTTGCGATGCCGAGCTTTTTTCGCCCCGTGATTGCAGCGACTGCTTCCGTCTCATTGCTGTGTTCTTTAGTTTTATCTTCAAATAATGTCTGGGCGATCGATCCATTTGTCGTCCAAGATATTCGTATAGAAGGAATTCAACGTACTGAAGCCGGAACGGTATTCAATTATTTGCCTATTCGTGTAGGCGATATTTTTACCGACGAAAAGAGCGTAACTGCGATCAAGTCTTTGTACGCGACAGGATTTTTTAAAGATGTGCGTATCGAAGTAGAAGGAAACGTATTGGTCGTTGTCATTGAAGAGCGGCCAACTATTTCGACGGTTGAGTTTTCAGGTATCAAAACTTTTGAAAAAGATGTGTTGATTAAGGCATTAAAAGAAATTGGCGTAGCAGAATCACGCATTTTTGATAAAGCTTCTATTGATCGCGCGGAGCAGGAACTCAAACGTCAGTATCTTTCTCGTGGCCTATACGGCGCGCAGATTACGACTACTGTCACGCCGATTGAACGCAATCGTGTCACGATTAATTTTTCTGTGGATGAAGGTGATGTCTCAAAAATCAGGAAAATTAATATTGTTGGTAATAAAGTTTTTTCAGATAAAGAGTTGTTAAGCGTATTAAGTTTGAGCACACCAGGTTTTTTTACCTGGTATACAAAAGCAGATCAATATTCCAAACAAAAATTGAGCGGTGATATTGAAGCGTTGAAATCCTATTATTTGAATCGTGGTTATATCGAAATGCAGGTTGAATCTACTCAAGTTTCGATTACGCCGGATAAAAAAGATATTTTTATCACTATCAATATTAGCGAAGGCGAAAAATATACGGTTTCAGGTATCAAATTTGAAGGTGAAATGTTGGGGCGTGATGCGGAATTGAAATCCTTGGTGCAATTAAAAACAGGGGATGTGTATTCCGGTGAGAAGTTGGCTGACAGTACCAAGAAAATTTCCGAGCGTATGGGGGATTTTGGCTATGCCTTTGCTAACGTCAATGCGCACCCTGAAATGAATAAGGAAAAAAAGGAAGTCGCGTTTACCGTATTGGTTGATCCTGGTAAGCGTGTTTATGTGCGGCGCATTAATTTTTCTGGTAATACCGGTACTAGAGATGAAGTCATTCGGCGTGAATTTCGCCAATTTGAAAGTTCTTGGTATGACGGCAATAAAATTCGAGCATCTCGGGATAGAGTTGACCGTTTAGCGTACTTTAAAGAAGTAAATATCGAAACACCGGAAGTGCCAGGTACTTCTGATCAAGTGGATGTGAATGTTTCGGTGACAGAAAAACCAACTGGTAACTTCATGGTAGGGGCTGGTTTCTCGCAAAGTGATAAATTTACTGTCAGTAGTTCTATTCAGCAAACCAATTTTGCAGGAAGTGGTAATACGGTTGGATTGGATGTAAATACGAGTAAATTGAATCGAACGGTTGCTTTATCCCATGTCAATCCTTACTTTACCGAGGATGGTGTGAGCCGCAGTGTTGAAGTGTTTTTACGTACTACACGTCCGTCATTGGTGAGTACAGGGGATTACACGGTTCAAACCAGTGGTAGCAATATTCGATTTGGTGTTCCTTATTCTGAGTTGGATACCATATTTTTTGGTGTTGGGCTTGAGCATACAAAAGTGGAAACAGATTCCACCAGTCCTCAGCGTTATTTAACCTATGCGCAAGATTTTGGTGATGGTGTTACCGCAACAACGAATTCTTATCCTTTAACTGCTGCTTGGCAACGAGATAGCCGGGATAGTGCTCTTGTACCTAGTGTGGGTCGTTATCAACGTGCCAATTTGGAATTGAGTTTGGTTGGCGATCTACAGTATTACCGTACGATATATGAGCATCAATACTTCAAGCCAATTTCTCGCACGATGACATTGGCATTAAAAGGGGAGTTTGATTATGGACGTGGTTTAGGTAGCAAACCTTATCCAATATTTAAAAACTTTACTGCAGGTGGTATAGGTTCTGTGCGTGGGTTTGATAGTGCCTCATTAGGTGCTTTAGACAAAAATGGTGATCCATTGGGTGGCAGTAGTCGTTTGATTGCGAATGCTGAGTTGCAGTTCCCATTTCCTGGTTCAAGTAATGATCGTACTTTGCGTTGGTTTACATTCCTTGATGCAGGCAATGTGTTTCAGGAGGGGCAAAAAATGAATATCTCGGAATTACGCTACGCTACTGGTTTGGGTTTAAGTTGGGTTTCTCCGATTGGGCCTTTGAAGTTGAGTTATGGTAAGCCTTTGAATGCTAAACCCGAAGATAAAGTGCGGAGTTTCCAATTCCAAATGGGTACAGGTTTTTAAGTTGTTTTTGTTTTTTTATAAATTTTTTAGATTTTTAAATTTTGGAGTACGACTTTGAAGTCTTTTATTAAAACTATTTCCTTATCAAAAGCCCTGCCAAAAATCGGCGTTTTACTTACCTTGTGTATTTGCTCTTTTGCTCATGCGCAAGTATCGAAAATAGGTTTCGTGAGTACCGAACGTATTTTTCGTGAAGCGAATTTGGCGAAAACCGCGCAAACAAAAATTGAGCAAGATTTTTTTAAGCGTGACAAAGATTTGCAGGATATGGCGGCACGTTTGAAATCTTTATCAGAAAAAATGGATAAAGATTCCATTCTTTTGACCGAATCAGATCGCTTGAAGCGTCAACGTGAATTGAATGATCTTGATAAGGATTTTCAACGCAAGCAACGTGAATTCCGTGAAGATTTGACTCAACGCAAGAATGAAGAGTTGGCAATTGTGTTGGATCGTGCGCAAAAAGTGATCAAGCAAATTTGTGAAGCTGAAAAATACGACATTGTTTTCCAGGAAGCAGTGTGGTTTAGCCCACGTATCGATATTACTGACAAAGTGATTAAGCAACTTAATCAACCTAATTAGGCTGATTGATCATCAAATCCATCATCAAATCCATAGCGCATAAGGGTAGTTTTTATAGTTGTAGCTGCCCTTAAATTCAAACTTTAACTTTAAAAATTCGCAATCATGATGAAGGTTAGATTAAGCGAATTGGTAGAGCGTTTTGGCGGACAATTAATGGGCGATCCGAATATTGAAGTATTCGGTATCGCTCCTTTAAGTAGCGCACAAGCTTCTCACATTACATTTCTTTCTAATTCAAAATTTCGTGCTCAGGCGGAACAAACTCAAGCTGCCGCCTTGATTTTGTCAGCTAATGATGATGCTTTGATTGATGGGGCTTATCATGGTACGCGCATTGTTACTCCTAATCCTTATGCCTATTTTGCTCGAGTAGCGCAGTTTTTTCTCGAGCAATCGGCTGCTCATGCCAAGCCGGGTATTCATCCCAGTGCCTGTGTTGATCCCACTGCCAATATTGCAACGACTGCCACGATAGGCTCATACGTCACGATAGAAGCGGGGCTTCGATTGGAGATCGTTGCGTGATTGATTCAGGATGTTTTATTGGCCGTGGCGCAATCATTGGTGCTGATTCCCATTTTTTTGCCAATGTAACTTTTCATGCTGCTTGTGAGATTGGGCAGCGTGGGATTATTCATTCTGGTGCGGTTATTGGTACAGATGGTTTTGGTTTTGCCAATGAGGGTGGTGTTTGGATAAAAATCCCGCAAACTGGTCGTGTTGTGATCGGTAATGATGTGGATATTGGTGCCAATACCAGTATCGATCGTGGTGCTTTGGAAGATACCGTGATTGAAGATGGTGTCAAATTAGATAATCAAATTCAAATTGGACACAATTGTCATATCGGTGCGCATACGGCGATGGCGGGTTGTGTCGGTGTGGCGGGGAGTGCCAAGATAGGGAAATATTGTACTTTTGGTGGTGAGTAATGAATCATGGATAGCCTGATTCATCCAACCGCCCTGATTGATCCC